>NZ_JBSHBN010000253.1:0-8437 GCF_053612025.1 Kitasatospora sp. NPDC054768 | reverse complement strand
TCCGCCGTCATCGCCCTGGACGCTCTGCCACTGACCGTCAACGGCAAGCTCGACCGCCGCGCCCTCCCGGCCCCCGACCGCACGGCGGAGCTGGAAGCCTCCTACCGCGCCCCCCGGACACCCGAGGAGACCCTCCTGTGCGAGGCGTTCGCCGAGGTCCTCGGTCTGCCCCAGGTGGGCATCGACGACAACTTCTTCGAGCTGGGCGGGCACTCGCTGCTGGCGGTGACGCTGGTGGAGCGGCTGCGCTCGCGCGGCCTCCAGGTCTCGGTGCGTGGACTGTTCCAGGTGCCGACGCCCGCCGGGCTGGCGGCCGTGGACGCGGGTCAGGCCTTCGTGGTGCCGGAGAACCGGATCCCGAGCGACGCGACCGTTCTGACGCCGGACATGGTCACGCTGGCCGAGCTGAGCCCGGCGGACCTCGACCGGATCAGTGCGGCCGTCCCGGGTGGTGCGGCGAACGTCGCGGACGTCTATCCGCTGGCGCCGCTGCAGGAGGGGATCTTCTTCCACCACCTGCTGGACGCCGACCAGGGCCGTGACGTCTACACCCTGCCGACCGTGCTGGCCTTCGACTCGCGGGAGCGGGTCGACGGATTCGTGTCCGCGGTGCAGGCGGTGGTGGACCGGCACGACATTCTGCGGACGGCGGTGCTGTGGGAGGGACTGTCCCAGCCGCTGCAGGTCGTGCTGCGGCAGGCTCCGCTGGTGGTGTCCGAGATCGCCCTGGCGGCCGGTGCCGGTGACGACGCGGTCGCCCGGCTGCTGGCGGCGTGCCCGCCGTCGATGGACATCCGCCGGGCGCCTCTTCTCGATCTGACGATCACTCAGGACATTGATGGTGGGCGGTGGTTGATCGCTCTGCGCAGCCACCACCTGATCCGCGACCACCAGGCGCTGGAAGTCCTGTTGGACGAGGTGCGCGCGCACCTGGAGCAGGACGTCGAGCGGCTGCCGGAGCCGGCGCCGTACCGCGACTTCGTGGCGCACGCGCGAATGGCGGTCACCGCCGAGCAGCACCGTGCGTTCTTCGAGCGGGCGCTCGGGGAGGTGGAGGAGCCGACCGCGCCGTACGGCGTTCTGGACACGCACGGCGACGGCGGCGAGGTCGGTGAGGCGATCGTCGAGCTGTCGGACGAATTGGCCGACAGGGTGCGTGAGTTGGCCCGCCGGTACGGTGTGAGTGCGGCGGCGTTCTTCCACCTGGCGTGGGCGCGGGTCGCGGCGGCGACGACGGGGCAGACGCATCCGGTGTTCGGCACCGTGCTGCTCGGCCGGATGGACGCGGGAGGTGCGGCGAGCCGTACGCCGGGTCTGTACATCAACACCCTGCCGATCCGGGTCGACGCCACCCGGCGACTGGGCGAAGGACTGCGGTCGGCGCAGACGCAGTTGGCCGAACTGCTGAACCACGAGCACGCCCCGCTGTCCCTCGCCCAGCAGGCGACCAGCCTGCCGGCGCAGAGCCCGTTGTTCACCTCGATCCTCAACTACCGTCACAGCAAGCCGCGTTCGGATTCCGGTCAGGGGAACCTGCCGGAGACCGGGATCGCGGGCATCGACATCCTGTACGCCCATGAGGGCAACAACTACCCGTTGACGGTGTCGGTGGACGACACCGGTGTCGGGTTCCGGTTCACGGTGCAGGCGTGCGCTCCGATGGACTCGGACGTGGTCTGCGGTCTGCTGTGCACGGCGGTGGAGAACCTGGTCGGCGGGCTGGAGGAGGACTCCGCCGCCACGCTCGACCGGATCGCCGTTCTTGACGACGGGCAGCGGGAGTTGGTGCTGCGCGGGTGGAACGACACGGCGCGTGAGGTGCCGGTGGGGACGTTGCCGGGGCTGTTCGAGGCTCAGGTGGCGCGGACGCCGGACGCCATGGCTGTGGTGTTCGGTAGTGGTGCGGCGCGTGAGGTCGTGTCGTATGCGGAGTTGAACGAGCGGGCGAACCGCTTGGCGCACCTGCTGGTCGAGGCCGGCGTTGGGCCGGAGCGCCTGGTGGCGGTGTGTCTGCCGCGCTCGGTTGAGTTGGTCGTGTCGCTGGTGGCGATCGGGAAGGCCGGGGCGGCGTATCTGCCGCTGGACCCGGACTATCCGGCGGAGCGTCTGGCCTCCACCTTGGAGGACGGTCGTCCGGCGGTTCTGGTCACCGACAGCGTGACGATGGACGGGGCCCCGGCGGCCGAAGCGGGCGTCCGGCGGATCGACCTGGACGCGCCGGATACCGCCAACGCCCTTGGTGTACAGCCTGTTTCGAATCCGGAGCGGGTGGGTCATGGTCCGCAGAGTCCGGCGTATGTCATCTACACCTCGGGGTCGACGGGCCGCCCGAAGGGTGTGGTGGTTGCGCACGACGGTGTGGTGAACCGTTTGGCGTGGATGCAGGAGGACTACGGGCTGACCGCGTCGGATCGGGTGTTGCAGAAGACCCCGGTCGGGTTCGACGTGTCGGTGTGGGAGTTCTTCTGGCCGCTGACGACGGGCGCCACCCTGGTCGTGGCGCGTCCGGACGGGCATCGTGATCCGGCGTACCTGGCGGAGGTGATCCGTGCGGAGGGTGTGACGGTCACGCACTTCATCCCGTCGATGATGCAGGTGTTCCTGCTGGAGCCGGCCGCTCGGACCTGCTCTTCTCTGCGGGCGGTGTTCGCCAGCGGTGAGGCGTTGTCGCCGGAGTTGCGGGACGCTTTCCTGCGGGACCTCGGTGTTCCGCTGCACAACCTGTACGGGCCGACGGAGGCGTCGATCGACGTCACCGCCTGGGAGTGCGTGCCGGGGACGGCGACGGTGCCGATCGGCGGCCCCGTCGGCAACACCCGGGTGTACGTCCTGGACGCAGGGCTCAGGCCGGTTCCGGTCGGTGTTCCCGGCGAGTTGTACCTCGCCGGCGTTCAGCTGGCCCGGGGCTACCTGAACCGTCCGGGTCTGACGGCGGAGCGCTTCGTGGCCTGCCCGTTCGGTTCGGCCGGGGAGCGGATGTATCGCACCGGCGACCTGGCGCGCTGGCGCGAGGACGGCACCCTCGACTACCTCGGCCGGACCGACGACCAGGTGAAGGTGCGCGGCTACCGCATCGAGCTGGGCGAGATCGAAGCAGCCGTCCTCGGTCAGCCGGGTGTCGCGCAGGCGGCCGTGATCGTCCGCGAGGACGTTCCGGGCGACAAGCGCATTGCCGCCTACGTGGTGCCTGCCGCCGATGCGGAGATCGACACCGCCGCCTTGCGCGGCACCCTCGCGACGGTGCTGCCGGAGTACATGGTCCCGTCCGCGATCACGGCGCTGGACGCGCTGCCGCTGACCGTCAACGGCAAGCTCGACCGCCGCGCTCTCCCGGCCCCCGAGATCACCGCGATCCAGGAGGCCTACCGGGCGCCGCGCACGGCGGACGAGCAGGTGGTCTGCGAGGTGTTCGCCGAGGTCCTGGGCCTGCCCCAGGTGGGCATCGACGACAACTTCTTCGAGCTGGGCGGTCACTCCCTGCTGGCCGTCACCCTGGTCGAGCGGCTGCGCTCGCGCGGCCTCCAGGTCTCGGTGCGGGCGCTCTTCCAGGCCCCGACGGCGGCCGGACTCGCGGCCGTCGACACCGGTCAGGCCTTCGTGGTGCCGGAGAACCGGATCCCGAGCGACGCGACCGTCCTGACCCCGGACATGGTCACGCTGGCCGAGCTGAGCCCGGCGGACCTCGACCGGATCAGTGCGGCGGTCCCGGGTGGTGCGGCGAACGTCGCGGACGTCTATCCGCTGGCGCCGCTGCAGGAGGGGATCTTCTTCCATCACCTGCTGGACGCCGACCAGGGCCGCGACGTCTACATCGTCCCGGTCGTTCTGGGCTTCGACTCCCGCGAGCGCGTCGACGCGTTCGTGACCGCGCTCCAGCACGTCGTCGACCGGCACGACATCCTGCGGACGGCCGTGCTGTGGGAGAACCTGCCCCAGCCGCTCCAGGTCGTCCTGCGGCAGGCGCCGTTGGCGGTCGAGGAGGTCGTCTCCACCGGGGACCAGGGCGAGGACGCGGTGGCCCGGTTGCTGGCGGCGTGCCCGCCGTCGATGGACATCCGTCAGGCGCCGATGCTCGATCTGACGATCACTCGCATCACCTCCGATGGAAGCTGGTTGGTCGCTCTGCGCAGCCACCACCTGATCCGCGACCACCAGGCGCTGGAGATCCTGTTGGACGAGGTGCGCGCGCACCTGGACCAGGACGTCGAGCGCCTGCCGGAGCCGGCGCCGTACCGCGACTTCGTCGCCCACGCCCGCCTGGCGGTCACCGCCGACCAGCACCGAGCCTACTTCGAGCGCGCCCTCGGCGAGGTCGAGGAGCCCACCGCGCCCTACGGCGTCCTGGGCACTCGTGGCGACGGCAGCGACACCGGCGAGGCGATCGTCGAGCTGTCGGCCGAACTGGCCGACCGGGTGCGGGAGTCGGCGCGTCGTCACGGCGCCAGTGCCGCCGCGCTGTTCCACCTCGCCTGGGCGCGCGTCGCCGCCGCCACGACCGGCCGGACCCACCCCGTGTTCGGCACCGTGCTGCTCGGCCGGATGGATGCCGGTGACATGGCGAGCCGCACCCCGGGCCTGTTCATCAACACCCTGCCGATCCGGATCGACGCCACCCGGCCGCTGGACGCCGGACTGCGTTCGGTCCAGGTCCAGTTGGGTGAGCTGCTGCGGCACGAGCACGCCCCGCTGGCGCTCGCCCAGCAGGTGGCCGGACTCCCCGCCCAGAGTCCGCTGTTCACCTCGCTCCTCAACTACCGCCACAGCACGCCGCGTTCGGATTCCGGTCGGGGGAGCCTGCTGGAAACCGGGATCGCGGGCATCGACATCCTGTACGCCCACGAGCGGAACAACTACCCGGTGACGGCCTCGGTGGACGACACCGGCGTCGGCTTCCGGCTCACGGTGCACGCGGCCGAGCCGATCGACTCCGACACCGTCTGCGGCCTGCTGCACACCGCCGTCGAGAACCTGGTCGGCGCCCTGGAGGCGCACCCCGCCGCCACGCTGGACACGGTCGCCGTGCTGGACGACCGTCGGCAGGACCAGCTGCTGCGCGGCTGGAACGACACCGCGCGGGAGTTGCCGGCCGCGACGCTGCCGGAGCTGTTCGAGGCGCAGGTCGCCCGGACGCCGGACGCGGTCGCGTTGGTGCGCACGCGCGCCATGGACCCGGACACCACGGACACCCCGGACCACGAGACGCTGACCTACGCCGAACTCGACGCGCGCGCCGGCCGCCTGGCCCGTGTCCTGGCCGGCTACGGGGTCGGGCCGGAGTCGCTGGTCGCTGTCGGCATGCACCGGTCCACGGAGCTGGTCACCACCTTCCTGGCGATCGCCAAGGCGGGCGGCGTGTTCGTCCCGCTGGACCTGCGTTCGCCCGAGGCGCGGACGGCGGCCGTCCTGGCGGACGCCCGGCCGCACCTGCTGGTGGCCGACTCCGCCCTGCGGGAGCACGAGGTCGTGCGCACGGCCGAGGCGCAGGGCACCCGGGTGGTCCTCGTCGACGCCGATGTCCTCGCCGCGCCCGCAGCGGACGGCTCGGACGGCTCGGACGGCTCGGACGGCGCGGACACCATGGAGCCCGTGAGCCCGACGCGGGTGCTGCCGGACCAGGCGGCGTACATCATGTACACCTCCGGCTCCACCGGCACCCCCAAGGGCATCGTCACCACGCACGCCGACGTCGCCGCCCTCGTGCGGGACTCGCGCTGGAACGTCGGCCCGGCCGACCGCGTGCTGTTCCACGCCCCGCACGCCTTCGACGCCTCCACCTACGAGCTGTGGGTCCCGCTGGTCCACGGCGGCAGCGTTTCCATCGCGCCGGAGGTCAAGCTCGACAGCGCCACCCTGCACCGGCTGATCGTCGACACCCGGGCCACCCACGTCCACGTCACGGCCGGGCTCTTCCGCGTCATCAGCGAGGAGAGCCCCGAGATCTTCGCCGACGTGGCGGAGGTCCTCACCGGCGGCGACGTCGTGCCGCCCACCGCGGTCACGCGGCTGCTCGACGCCCTCCCGCACCTGACCGTCCGCCACCTGTACGGTCCGACCGAGACCACGCTGTGCGCCACCCAGCACCCGATGGCCGCCCGGGCCGAGCTCGGGCACACGCTCCCCATCGGCAGCCCGATGGACGACACCCGGGTGTACGTGCTGGACGCCGCGCTGCGGCCGGTGCCGGTGGGGGTGCCCGGCGAGCTGTACATCGCCGGCACCGGGCTGGCGCGCGGCTACCTGAACCGTCCGGGCCTGACCGCGGAGCGCTTCGTGGCCTGCCCGTTCGGCGGGTCGGGGGAGCGCATGTACCGCACGGGCGACCTCGCCCGCTGGCGCGAGGACGGCACGCTCGACTACCTGGGCCGCACCGACGACCAGGTGAAGATCCGCGGCTTCCGGATCGAGTTGGCGGAGATCGAGTCCGCCCTGCTCGCCCGGCCGGGCGTGGCCCAGGGCGTGGTGATCGTCCGCGAGGACGTCCCCGGCGACAAGCGGCTGACCGCCTACGTGGTGCCCGAGGCGGGCGCGGCGGTGGACACCGCCGCCCTGCGCGCGGAGCTGGCGGCGGTGCTGCCGGACTACATGGTCCCGTCCGCGGTGCTCGCCCTGGAGACGCTGCCGCTGACGGCCAACAGCAAGCTGGACCGCCGTGCTCTCCCGGCCCCGGACCACGCGGCGGCGCTGGAGGCGTCCTACCGGGCGCCGCGGACACCGGAGGAGCAGCTGCTGTCCGAGGCGTTCGCGGACGTCCTGGGCCTGCCGCAGGTCGGCGTCGACGACGACTTCTTCGAGCTGGGCGGGCACTCGCTGCTGGCCACCCGGCTGGTCAGCCGCGTCCGTTCGGCGCTGCGGGTGGAGCTGCCGCTGCGGGTGGTCTTCGAGAGCCCCACCGTGGCCGCGCTGGCGCCCCGGCTGTCGAAGGCGGAGCAGGCCGCGCCCGCGCTGGTCGCCACCGCCCGTCCGGACGTGGTGCCGCTCTCCCTGGAGCAGCGCCGGATGTGGTTCCTCAACGAGCTGGACGGCGCGAACGCGGCCTACAACATCCCGCTGGCGCTGCGGTTCGAGGGCGCCCTGGACCGGTCGGCGCTGGCGGACGCCCTGCGGGACGTGGTGGCGCGGCACGAGGTGCTGCGGACGGTCTTCCCGGCCCCGGCGGGGGAGCCGCGGCAGCGGGTCCTCACTGTGGGCGAGTACCGCTGCGAGCTCGCGGTGGTGGAGGCGGCCGCGGCCGATGTCGACGGGCTGCTGGCCCGGGAGGCCGCCCGCCCGTTCGACCTGGCCACGGAGATCCCGATCCGGGCGACCCTGTTCGCGGTCGGGCCCGAGGAGCACGTCCTGCTGGTGGTGATCCACCACATCGCCGGCGACGGCTGGTCGATGCGGCCGCTGGCGCAGGACCTCTCGTCCGCCTACACGGCGCGCAGCACCGGCGGCGCGCCCGACTGGGCCCCGCTCCCGGTGCAGTACGCCGACTACACGGTGTGGCAGCGCGAGCTGCTCGGCGCGGACGACGACCCGGGCAGCGTGCTGAACCGTCAGCTCGCCTACTGGGAGAAGACGCTCGACGGCACCCGGCAGCAGCTGGAGCTGCCGGCGGACCGTCCGCGCCCGGCGGCGCTGACCCACCGCGGCGGGGTCGTCGAGCTGACCGTCCCGGCCGGGCTGCACGAGGAGCTGACCAGGCTCGCCCGGGCCGAGGGCGTGACCATGTTCATGGTGCTCCAGGCCGCCCTGGCCACGATGCTGTCCCGCCTCGGTGCGGGGGAGGACATCCCGATCGGCACGGCGGTCGCCGGGCGTACGGACGCGGCCATGGACGACATGGTCGGGTTCTTCGTCAACACCCTGGTCCTGCGGACGGACCTCTCCGGCTCGCCGACGTTCTCCGGCCTGCTCAACCGGGTTCGCGAGGCGGGACTGGAGGCGTTCGCGCACCAGGACGTCCCGTTCGAGCGCCTGGTGGAGAGCCTGGCCCCGGCCCGCTCGCTGACCCATCACCCGCTGTTCCAGGTCATGCTGGTCCTCCAGAACAACGAGGGGGCCACGCTCGACCTGCCCGGGCTGGACGTCAGCGGCCTGCCGAACGGCAGCTGGCCGGCCAAGTACGACCTCGACTTCACCTTCGAGGAGTGCTTCACCGCCGACCGGCGCCCGGCCGGCCTGCGGGGCCGCATCGTCTACGCCCGGGACCTCTTCGAGCACGGGACGGCCGAGCAGTTCGGCGCCAGGCTGCACCGGGTGCTCGCGGCGATGGCCGCCGATCCGCGCCAACCGGCCCACCGGGTCGAGGTGTTGGGCGAGGCGGAGCGGGAGCTGGTGCTGTTCGGGTGGAACGACACGGTGCGTGAGGTGCCGGCGGTGACGCTGCCGGAGCTGTTCGAGGCGCAGGCGGTGCGGACGCCGGGTGCGGTGGCGGTGTCGGACGCGTCGGGTGGTG
>NZ_JBSHBN010000252.1:0-8488 GCF_053612025.1 Kitasatospora sp. NPDC054768 | reverse complement strand
CAGGACACCTGGGGCACGGGCCAAAAGGTGCACTCCGCACAGGTCACGTCGTCAGGTGGTCGAACTCCCCAGCCTTGACGCCGAGCAAGAGCGCGCCGAGCGCGCCGGGCGAAGTGGTGAGGACGGTGTCGGGGTCATCGCTCTCACGAATCCTGACGGTGACGTCGGCGACTGCTGAGACGTCGATGCAGTTAGCAGTGTCACCGCTGAACGAGGACTTCTGCCAGCTCTGAACGGCCATGATTCTTCCCGTCTCACATGCTCTGGGCGGTACGGCGGATCAGGTCGCGGGACGCGTCGGGTTTGAGCGCACTCGCCTCCAGCCGATCCCATACGGCTCGATACTTGATCAGCTGCGGCTCAGTGTCAATGAACTCGAATCGGTCCCCATCGACCTGGACGCTGTCCAACCGCGCGACCTCTGCGGCGAAGTACACGATCCCGGCCCCGGAGCTGGGATAGCTACCGGTGCCGAACGGGATGACGCGCAGGTCGATGTGCGGGTATTCACTCATGGTCATCAGGTATTCGAGCTGATCACGGGCAACCTCCGGGCCACCAAAGCCCATACGCAAGGCAGTCTCATGGACGACGGCCGACAGCGGAATCGGATGCTCGCCGAAGAGCACCGCCTGTCGCTTGATGCGATGAGATACCAGGTGTTCCACTTCGGGCGGGGACAATGGCGGGACTACGTCCCGAAATAGGGCGCGGGCATGCTCAGGGGTCTGGAGAAGACCAGGGATGTGAACCACTGAAACGATCCGCATCGTCTGCGTGTGATGTTCGAGTTCGGCCAGGTCGAGTGCTCCGGCCGGGAGGATCTCGCGGTACTCCCAGGTGTGCGGCGAGGACGCTGACGGGTGGGTCGCGGCCTGGGGGCTCGCCGACTCGGGCGGCCGGACCCACGTCATCGGCGTCGACGGGCGGACACGTATGACCCTCGCGTCTCCCGGGCGGGCCGTGCGTCACTTCTCCAGGCGGCCGGATGTCACCGCCAGGCCGATCCGGCTCGCGCGGCCGGAGGCCGCCGCGGCGAGCCGGGCCGAAGCAGCCTGAGCCCGAGCCGGCGCCCTCCAGATCTGTTCACAAGCGGAACCGCGCGCAACCGTAGCGCGAACGGGGCACCCGTGCCAGCCTGTTCGAGGCCTCGGGGGGCAGTGGTCCGCACGGGACTCGGCCCGCCCGGCCTTCCTGCACTGTCGACTGGGACGGGAGTACGGAATGCGCATCAAGATCGGACGGCGCACGGCCAGCATCGCGGCGGTGGCGGCGTTGACGGCCGGCGCGGTGGCCATGGCCACCGGGAGCGCCTACGCCGCAGGTCCGGGCGGGGTGGAGGCGTGCCCCAACGGCAGCGTCTGCCTGTACTACAACTCACCGGGGAACGGCTGGGGATCGTTCGACAACTTCTCGCCGAACCAGAACCTCGACCTGCACAACTACACGTTCGCCCGCTACGCGAACGGCTCCGGCTACGGGGTGACGATGTACAACAACGCCGCCTCGATCGTGAACAACACCGGCCACACGGTGTGGGTCAGCAAGATCAGCGACGGCCTCTGGGTGCCCTTCGACAACGGGTACGCGGGATCGCTCAACGCCGCGGCGAACAACGACGCCCGCCTGTTCTCCTGACGCACCGCAAGCAACCTCGAAGGGCCCTCCACCGCGCGCGGGGGCCCTTCGGGCCTTCCTGGGCTACCACCCGTCGCTACCGCCCGACGGCGCCGATGAAGCCCAGCAGCCGTTCGTTGACCGCTTCCGGCTGTTCCAGGTTGAGCCCGTGCCCGGCGCGGTCCAGGATCTCCGCCCGCACGCCCGGGATCAGCCGGGTGACGCGCTCCACCACCTGGCGCGGTCGCAGCAGCGCGCTGCGCCGGCCCACCAGGACGAACACCGGCAGCTCGATCGACGCCAACTCCTCGTCCGTGAAGGGCCGGGCCGGCGGACGGGAGGACGGCTTGTAGCTCCGCATGGCGAGCATCAGCGGGGCGATCATCTCGCGCGGCCCGCTCAGCGCCGGGTTGGCGAGCAGTCGGCCGACCGCCGGGCGCAGCGGGCGCGGGGCGAGCATGCCGAACAGGCCGCCGATCATGTGGGCGTAGAACCGGGCGGGGACCTTCTCGATCCCGCCCGGGTCGAGCGGCGCGATCGAGGCGAGCCGCTCGGGCGCGTGGATCGCCTGGTTGAGCGCCAGCCAGCCGCCGTACGACACCCCGACCAGGTGGACCCGTTCCAGCCCGAGGCCGGCCAGGACCTCTCCCAGCCAGGCCGCGTTCTCCTGCGAGCCGGCCGCGACGGCGCGCTGCACGCTGCGGCCGGGGTCGTCCAGGGTGTCGATCGCGTAGACGGGGTGGTGTTCGCCCAGCGCCGCGATCTGCGGGTACCAGTTGGACGGGTGCCCGGCGTGGCCGTGCAGCAGCACGATCGGTTCGCCGGTCGTGGCGCCGTAGCGGTGGACGTGGACGCTCCCGTACGCGGTCTCGACGTCGAGTTCCTGGCGCGGGCCGGGCCACAGCTCCATCGCCCGGTCGTACGCCGCAAGGAACTTCGTCCGGGCGGCCTCGCTGACGAAGTGTCCGACGCTGGTCCTGGTCATGATCCCTCCCTGTTTGATGGTATGGTTGTACCACAAAAATATCCGAAAGGAACCCGCTGCCGAAGCTGGTGGATCACGAGGAACGGCGGGCCCACATCATCGACGCGCTGCTCCGCTCAGCGGCGAGCAGCGGCCTGCACTCCGTCACCATGCGCTCGGTGGCCGTCGAGGCGGGCGTGTCGGTTCGGCTCGTGCAGTACTACTTCGACACGAAGGAGCAGCTGCTGCTCGCCGCCATGACCCGCCTCGCCGCCCGCATGGGCGAACGGGTCCAGCGGCGCGTACGCGAGAGCGGCGCCGCGGGCGACCCGCGCGGCATCATCGAGGCGGTGCTCCTGGAGGCCGTCCCCACCGACGAGGAGAGCCGCGCCTTCCACCTCATCTACACCGAGTACGCGGTGCTCTCCGTCACCGACCCGGCGCTCGGCGGACAGCCGTTCCTGGCGGCCCCGAACGAGATGGAGGCCTTCCTGGCGGCCCAACTGACGGCAGCCCAGCAGGCCGGAGCAGCCGATCCACACCTGGACGCGCGCCAGGAGGCCGTCGTCCTGCTGGCCACCTCCGCCGGCCTGGGCCTCAGCGTGCTGCTCAAGCAGCGGACGGCGGCCGAGGCGACCGCCGTCCTGCACTACCACCTGGGCCGGATCCTCCCCGGCCGCAGGTAGGGGGCGGGCTACCGCGCCAGGTGGTCGAACTCCCCCGCCTTGACGCCACGAAGGAGGGCACGGAGGCTCTCGGGCGACATGGTGATGACAACGCCAGGTTCGTCACTCTCCCGGATCTTGATGGTGCTGTCGAGTGCCGCTGCCAGGTAGATGCAGTTGGCGGCCTCCACGCTGTAGCTGGACTTCTGCCAGTTGAGGACCGACATGACCTTGCCTCTCAAGTTTCCTTTTCGATACGTGCCATGAGATCACGCGACTCGACCGGGCTGAGCGCACAGGAATCCAGCCGATCCAGGATCATCCGATACTTCGCCAGGTAGGCATACGCGTCGAGGAACTCGGACCCGTGATCCGTGTCGAGCTGAACAGTGTCAAGTTGAGGCACGGAAGCGCTGAAGTAGACGATCGGCTGGCCAGAACCAGGGAACGCCCCAGCACCGAAGGGAATCACGCGAACTGAGATGTCCTCCCGGGCGCTCATCTCGATGAGCTGCCTGATCTGCCTTCGAGCCACAGCCGGACCACCAACCCCCATGCGCAAGGCTGCCTCATGGACGACGGTCGACAGCGAGGCCGAATGATCGCCGTAGAGCACCGCTTGTCGCTTGATGCGATGAGAGACGCGGTGCTCAACTTCGGGCGGCGACAGGGGTGGGAACACGTCGAGAAAGAGGGCACGGGCATGATCGGCGGTCTGGAGCAGTCCGGGCACGTGGATCACTGATGCAATCCTCATCGCGGTGCAGTGGTACTCCAACTCGGCGAGGTCGAGTGCGCTCGGACGCAGGATGTCGCGATACTCCTCCCACCACCCCCGGACTCGTCTTCCGGTCATGCCGGCGAGAGCGTCGATGAGGCTCTGGTCCGTGCACGTGTACGCGCGAGCGAACGCACGGACGCGATCTGCGCTTACCGGGTAGCGGCCCACTTCGATGCGACTCATGTGAGCCTGGTTCACACCAACCCGAGCAGCCGCGGCAGTTGAGGTGAGCCCGGCATTCTCGCGGAGTTTGCGCAGTTCAAACCCAAGTCGCTGTTGCCGCAAGGTTGGGGCGCCGCTCGTCGACATCTCGCTCCTCTCGTTCACCATCCGGAGTGACATGGCAAGTCTTCAATGGACTTCATGGAAATTATGCCATGGAAGCGCTACCGTATGACATGGGTCAGCTACCAAGAGTGCTGATCTCCGGCAAACCCATGCCTTGAGGTAGGAGACTTCCATGGCTGCTGCGCCCTCGCCAAACCTCCGCCCGATCCCGGCCCGGCCCCCGACGGTCCCGACCTTCGACCAGGAGCGTGCGGGCTCGTACTCGACTCCGCGCCCCGGCTGTTCGCCGTCGTCCAGGTGTGCGACGAGGGGCTCGCGGACGCCGACGGGTGGGTCGCGGCCTGGGGGTTCGCCGACGCCGCCGGGTCGACGCACGTCACCGGCGTCGACGGGCGGACGCGCCTGACCCTCCCCTCCCCCGAGCGGGCCGTTCGCCACTTCTCCCGCCGGCCGGGGATCACCGCCCGGCTGATCTGGCTCTCCCCGCCGACCGGCGCCGCAACGGACCGGGCCGAAGCCGCCTGACGCCTCACGTCTGCGCGGCACTGCTCCGCAATCAGCGTCAACCTGCGCTCAGGCCGTCCAACTGATCCTGGAAGTAGGCCCGTTCGTCGTCGTCCGGCGCCAGCTCCAGCGCCACGGCGGCGTGGTGCCGCGCCCGGCTGTCGCCGACCATTCCGTAGACCATCGCCAGGGCGCCGTGCCCGTAGAAGTCGAGCCCCTCGACGGCGGCGAGGCCCTCGGCCAGCCACAGCGCCTCGGCCACGTTGCCCGTGCCGATCTCCGCCTGCACCGCGCAGCGCAGCACGTCCGGGTTGTTGGGACTCGCCCGGTACTGCGCCCGGAGGTCGCGGACGGCCCCGTGGACAAGCTCCGGATCGGCGGCGACGGCGAGCAGCCGGTCGGGGTTGGCGGGAGTGGCGGGCGGGAGCGACCGCCAGTGGTCGAGGTGCCCGGACCCGGGAGCGACCCGTTCCAGCTCCAGCAGCGCCGCGCGCCACGGCGCCTCGGCTCCGGCGTGGTGCGCCGCCGCCGCGAGGAGTTCCAGCACCTGCTCCTGGTCGGGTTCGAGGTGCTGCGCCCGTTCCAGGACGGCCACCACGTCCGGCCAGTCCACGCCGCTGCGCGGGACCGCGGCCAGCTGGTACAGCACCCGCCCCAGGGCGAGCCACTCGGTGGCGCCGCCGCTCCCGTCGCCGACAAGCTCGGAGAGGATGCCGGCCTGCTGCCGCACGAGGTCCACCGAAGCCTCGTGCCACTGCAACCAGGCCCGGACGTCGCCGAGTTGCCGCTCGGCCGCGACGCATCCGGGGTGGGCGGCGAGGACGCGCTCCAGCTCCCGTCCGGCCCGGTCCACGCTGCCGATCCGGACGTAGGCGCCGGCGAGGTCGCAGCGCACGGCCGGGTCGTCCGCCCCCGCGTCCGCCAGGAACTCCAGCAGCGGGACCGCCTCCGCGAACTGCCCCGACACCAGGTGGGCCGACGCCAGGGCGTGCAGGTCCCCCGCGTGGGCGTCGGCCGAAAGGGCCGACTCCTTCAGGGCGGCCAGCCCTTCCTCGTCCGGATCGGAGACGAACCGCTCGAAGCACGCGAGGACCTCGGGACGCGTGCCGTTCCCCCGGTACTGCGGCTCCCAGTCGATGGTCGGTTCACTGTTCACATGGGCCTCCCCAGCCGCCTGTTCCCCCCGCCTGGCCTACCCGGGCTCCGTACGGTCCCACCGCCCACTGACACACCGCTCCGCGGTGCGCCAGGCGGCGGTGACGGCGCGGTGGGCGGCGGCGGTGGCCTCGGGGATGTCGCCGGGCAGGTGGAGCGGGGTGCCGAGGTGGACGTGCAGGGCGGGGCGGCGCAGGGGGGCGGTGGCGAAGCCGGCGAGCTGTTTGGCGGTGCCGCCCGAGCTGAGGCGGCGGGCGCCGCACTGGCCGAGCGGCACCACCGGGGCGCCGGTCGCCGCCGCGAGCCGGGCCAGGCCGGTGCGGAAGACGCCCGGCTCCGCGTCGCGGGAGTCCCGGCGCCGGGGCAGACCGCCCTCGCCATAGATGAGGACGACCCGGCCGGCCGCCAGCGCCGCCGCGGCGGCGTCCAGGGCGCCGGCCGCCCGGGCGGTGCCACGGTGGACGGGGATGTGCCCGCCGGCCCGCAGCGCCCTGCCGAGCACCGGTACCCGCCACAGCCCGGCGGCGGCCATGACCACCGGCTCGGTGCCCAGCCGGCGCAGTGCGGCCAGCACCACTCCCGGGTCGGCCAGGGAGCTGTGGTTGGCCGCGACGATGCTGCCCGGGGTGACCGGGCCGGCCGTCTCGGAGGTGACGGACAGCTGGCCGAGGACGGGTACCAGGGCGGCGGCGATCGTGCTGAGCATGGCTGTTCCCCCGTGTCCCGCGGCGAAGTGACACCTCCATGCTCGCGGAGCGCCGCCGCCGGCCGCCTGAGTAGCCGTACTCAGACCGGGCCGGGTGCCGGTCGGGTCAGCCGCGCTGCACGGTGACCCGGTCCACGGCCGTGCCGTCCTCGGTCAGGGAGCGCACCTCCATCCGGGCGGGCCGGCCCGCGGCGGCGGGGGTCACCTCGGCCGCGACCAGGCAGTAGCCGGTGTAGCGGACCCTGGACCAGGTGACCTTGACGGTCTGGTTGTGGCCGCTCCGGTCGGCGACCACCATCGGCACGGGCTTGTCGTTGGCGCTTTCGTGCCCGAGGTAGGTGTCGGAGGCCGGGTAGGAGTAGAGCCCGCCGCCACCGCCGCCCGCGACGACGTAGGTGGTGCCGTCCTTCGCGGGGTCGACGGTGTCGCCGGAGGCGGCCTTGCGGATGGCCTTGCGGGTGGCTTTGCCGGCCCGGATGGGGTCGGTCCGCTCGTAGACGTGGTTGTGGCCGCTGAGCACCAGGTCCACCTGGTACTTGTCGAACAGCGGGGACCAGTCCTGCTGCGCGCCGAGTTCGGCGCCGTTGTCGTGGCAGGTGGAGTACGTGCACTGGTGCGGGTGGACGACGATGAAGTCGATGCCGGTGTCGGCGCGGAGCGCCGTGAGCCGGCTCTCCAGCCACTTCTTCTGCTTGCCCTTGGTGCAGTCGAGGTTGGCCGGGGTGTTGTAGCAGACGTCGTTGCCGTCGAGGCTGATCAGCCCGACGTTCTGGTACCGCCAGGAGTGGACGCCGGTGGACCGGCGCCGAAGTCGCCGGGCCGGACGCCGATCCGGACGAAGGGCGCGGTCACCGCGTCCGGCACCTGCCAGGAGACGACGACCTGCTGGGAGGGGTCGGCCCCGAAGGCGAGGTGACGGCCGATCGGCCGCGGGCCACCGAGGTGGTACCGGGCCGCCGTGCGGGTGACCTTCCGGACGTGTCGGCGCCGGAACACCCCGCCCGGCGTGCATGGGTGGAAGGGCGCCGTCCGCGGACGGCGCAGGTTCTGTCCCCCAGTCCGAGAGCCGCCCATGCCTCCCACCGTCTGTCTGCGCCGCATCGTCCCGACCGCGCTCTGCGCCCTCACCGTGGCCCTCGCCGCCGCCCCGGCGGCCCATGCCGCGCCACCGGGCCGCGACGGCGGGTCCGACCCCGGAAGGGCGGACGGCGGCAGTTACGACTGGGACCGCGTCGCGGCCTGCGAGAGCAGCGGCAACTGGCGCGTCAACACCGGCAACGGCTACTACGGCGGCCTCCAGTTCGACCGGCCCACGTGGCGGGAGAACGGCGGCCTCGCCTACGCACCGCGTGCCGACCTCGCCACCCGCGAGCAGCAGATCGCCGTCGCCGAGCACCTGGCCGACCACCGCGGCCTCTCCCCCTGGCCCGTCTGCGGCGCCCGCGCCACCCGCGGCCACGGCCGCGAGGGCGTCCTGCCGCCGCCGGCCGCCGCCCCGGCCAGGGCCGTGTCCAAGGACGGCACCTGGACCGTCCGCGAGGGCGACACCCTCGGCGGCATCGCCGAAGTCCTGCGCGTCCCCGGCGGCTGGCCCGCGCTGTACGAGCTCAACGCCGCCGCCGTCGGCGAGGACCCGGACCTCATCGAGCCCGGTCTGGTCCTCGACCTCCCCTCCTGACCCCGCCCGCGACCCCTTCACCGCCCCACCGACCCGCCGCCCGCGCCCGCCCCGGCGCGGGCGGCGGTCCGTCGTTCACGCCGCTCCCGCGCGACACGCCGACGGCCCGCCCGCTCACTCGGAGCGGACG
>NZ_JBSHBN010000251.1:0-8524 GCF_053612025.1 Kitasatospora sp. NPDC054768 | reverse complement strand
GCCGCGCGGCGCGGCCGGGCGCGGTGGAGGGTCAGTACTGCGTGGTGACCGTGACGCCGCTGAAGGCGGTGGCCCCGTACAGGCTGATGAACCGGTAGCCGGCCGTGGTGTTGGTGACGGTCAGGCCCTGGGCGGTGCCGCCGGCGGTCGAGGACGCGGTGGCGTTGGTGTTCGTGGCCCAGGTGGTGGAGTTGTAGAGGAGGTGGGCCGTTCCGGATGTCACCGGCGTGTCCCCGGTCACATCGGCGGGCCCTCGGCGGCGTCCCGTCGACCACCCGTCGACGGTCCGTCAACACTCGCGCCTGCCGGGCGCCTACGGCCCGCACGGGAGCCGCGGCGGCGAGCGCGGCCCCCGGGACCTCGACCCCCCGGCCCCCGGGTCCGGCCCCCCGGCCCCCGGGTCCTGCGGTCATGAGGAGTCGCGGGCGACCAGGTCGACGGTCATCAGGTCCCGGCTGACCGGCGGCGCGTCCGGGTCGGCGACCACCCGGTCGACCAGCTCGGCCAGCTCCTCGCCGGAGGGCAGCCGCATCCGGACCGAGCTCAGCCGGGGCCGGAGCAGCCGGGCCAGCAGCAGGTCGTCCGCGCCGACCAGGGCCACCGCCCGGGGGACGTCCAGGCCCGCGTCCTGCAGCGCGCGCAGGGCGAGCATCGCGTACTCGTCGTTGTAGCCGAACAGGCCGTCCAGTCCCAGTTCGCGGCAGCGGACGGCGAGTTCGGCCGCGGACTCCTCGGTGTAGTCCAGCGGCAGCGGCTCGACCACGGCATCGGGACCGGCCGCGGCGACGGCGGCCCGGGCACCGGCCAGCCGGGGGGCACTGAACAGGGCGAGCGCCGGATCGGTCGGCAGGACGACACCGATCCGGCGGCGGCCGCGCTCCAGCAGGTGGGCGGCGGCGGCCGCGCCGACCTCGCGCTGGTCCATGACCAGCGCGTGCGCACCGGGCACCGGCGGGGCGCCGAGGGTGAGCACCGCCCGGGTGCCGGAACGCCGCAGGATCCGGACGCCGTCGGGGGTGAGTCCGGGGGTGAGGCAGACCACCGCGGTGGGCCGCAGTTCGGCCCAGGCACGGGCGGCGTCCTCGCCGCTGCCCGGGGTGGGGCCGAGCAGCACGCCGGTGTAGCCGTGGCGGTGCAGGGCCTCCTGCAGCTCGCGGTGGAAGCTGCTGAACAGGGGGCCGATCGGCGCGGCGGCACCGACGAGCAGCACCAGCCCGGTGCGGCCGGCCCGCAGCGAGCGGGCTCCGGCGTGCGGGACGTAGCCGAGCCTGTCGGCGGCGGCCCGGACCTTGGCCCGGGTCTGTTCGCTGACCCGGCCGCCGGCCGTGTTGTTGAGCACGAAGGACACCGTGGCGCGGGAGACGCCGGCCAGCCGGGCGACGTCGGCACTGGTGGGCGGCTGGGCCCCGGAGGGCGGCGGGGTGCTGGGATCGATGCGGTCGCTGTTCATAACGGTTCGAATCCTTTCACGGCCGGCCCTGGCCGCGGGGCGGAATCTCCTGCTAAACAGCTGGTTACACGAGTAAGCGTTACACGTGTAACCTGGTTCCCGATCCGCCGCCCGGTCCCCACCCCGCCGCCGGGCACTCCCCTTGGAGGGCAACGTGGCCCTTTCCCCCGCCCACACCCCGCCGCAGGACGGCCCGAACGCCCGTACCGACGGCCCGGCCGACCGTACGGACGCCCCCGCGCCCGCCTCCCGCGGCCTGCTGCCCCTGCTCTTCGCCGGCAACACCGCGATGTACGCGCTCTACCTCGGCGTCGGCAGCGTGCTGCTGCCGCTGCACATCGAGCACCTCGACCCGGCCGCCAAGGTGGCCAACCTCGGCCTGGTCAGCGGCGTCGCCGCGGTCTTCGCCACCTTCTTCAACCCGTTCGCCGGCGCCCTGTCCGACCGCTCCGGCCGCCGCAACCCGTGGATCCTGGGCGGCGGCGTGGCCACGGTGGCCGCCATGGCCCTGCTCGGCAGCGTGAACTCGGTGCTGCTGGTCTGCATCGCCTGGTGCCTCGGCCAGGCGGCGATGAACTTCTACCAGGCCTCCCTCACCTCCGTGGTGCCCGACCGCGTCCCGGCCGGTCGCCGGGGCACCGCCTCCGCCGCCGTCGGACTCGGCCTGCCGGTCGGCTCCACCCTCGGCGTCCTGCTGGCCTCCGCCTTTTCCGACCGCCTCCGGACCGGCTACCTGGTGCTCGGCCTGCTGGTCGCACTGGCCGCCGCGCTCTTCAGCGGCCTCGCCCGCGAGCGTCGGATGCCCGCCAAGCGGCCCGCACCGCTGCGCGAGCAGGCCGCCGCCTTCCTCGGGGTGCTGCGCGAGCCGGACTTCCGCTGGGCGTTCATCGGCCGGGCCCTACTGGTGCTGGGCTACTTCGCCGTCGTCGGCTACCAGCTCTACATCCTCCAGGACCACATCAGCCTGCCCGGCGGCCTCACGCCGGAGCGCGCGATCGCGATCCTCACCCCCGTCTCCTCGGTCGCGATGGCCGTCTCCACCGTCGTCGGCGGCGTGCTCTCCGACCGGCTGGACCGCCGCAAGCTGTTCGTCTCGCTCTCGGCGGCCCTCTCCGGCCTGTCCCTGCTGATCCCGGTGCTCAGCCCCACCTGGCCCGCGATGATCGTCTTCTCCGCGGTCAACGGCCTCGCCTTCGGCTGCTTCATGGCCGTCGACACCGCCCTGGTCACCATGGTGCTGCCCCGGGCCGAGGACGCCGCCCGCGACATGGGCGTGCTCAACATCGCCAACGCCGGGCCGCAGATCATCGCCCCCTTCGTGGCCTCCGCCGTGGTCGGCCTCGGCGGCTACACCCCCCTGTTCCTGCTCGGTGCCGCCCTCGCGGCGGCCGGAGCCCTGGCGGTCCGCCCCATCCGCGGCGTCCGCTGACCTCTCCCGATTTCCTGACGCTCCACCAGAAAGGCTGTACAGCGATGAAGTTGAACACCCACGAATGGGGAACCGGCGACCGCGTCGCGCTGCTGGTGCACGGCATCATGTCCGACCACCGCACCTGGCGGCGGGTCGGCCCGGCCCTGGCCGAGCGCGGCTACCGGGTCATCGCCGTCGACCAGCGCGGCCACGGGCTGAGCCCGCGCGGCAACGGCGGCACCCCGCAGGAGCGCTACGCCCTGGACGCCTACGCCGAGGACCTGGTCGAGACCCTGCCCACCGGCGCCGCGCTCGCCGTCGGGCACTCGCTCGGCGGCATCACCCTGCTGCGCGCCGTCGAACGGCTGAAGCCCGCCCGCGCCGTCTACGTCGACCCGGCCTGGCAGTTCGCCCAGGCCGAAGGGGTGGACCCGGAGCTGTTCGTGGAGTTCCGGAACGCCGGACGCGAGCAGATCGCGGCCATGAACCCGCGGTGGGAGGAGGCCGACATCGACGTCGAGCTCGCCACCCTCGCCGCCTGGGACCCGGACTCCGCGCTCGCCATGCCCGGACAGGACGCCGGGCTGCCCGAGGCCCCCACCGTGCCCTCCCTGGTGGTGCGGGCCGACGACAGCTTCCTGCTCGGCGCCGCCGACACCGGACTGCTGCGCGAGCGCGGCTTCGAGGTGCGCACCGTGCCGGGCGCCGGACACACCGTCCACCGGGACGACCACGCCGGCTTCATGGCCGCGCTGGAAGGCTGGGTGTGACCGGTGCGCCACCGGGAGAACGCCCCCGAGCAGACCGCCGCGACCAGCGCGGAGACGACCGTGACCAGTGAGGAGACCACCATGGCCGCCGAACAGACCACCCTGACCGCCGACGCCCGGCGCGAGGCCGCCGCCGAGGCCGCCCTCGCCCGCCTGGACCTGCCCGCCAAGGTCGCCCTGCTCGCCGGGGCCGACATGTGGTCGCTGCCCGCCAACGCGGAGATCGGCCTCGGCCGGCTGGTGATGTCCGACGGCCCGGCCGGCGTCCGGGGCGAGCACTGGACCCCGGACGACCCGTCCGTCGCCCTGCCCTCACCGACCGCCCTCGCCGCCACCTGGGACCTCGACCTGGTCCGCCGGGCCGGCCGGCTGCTCGCCCAGGAGGCCCGGCGCAAGGGCGCCCACGTGGTGCTCGCGCCGACCGTCAACCTGCACCGCAGCCCGCGCGGCGGACGCCACTTCGAGTGCTACTCGGAGGACCCGCTGCTCACCGGCGAGATCGGGGCCGCCCTGGTCTCCGGCGTCCAGGACGGCGGAGTCGGCACCACGCCCAAGCACTTCGTCGCCAACGACTCGGAGACCGACCGGTACACCGTCGACGTCCGGGTGGACGAGCGCACCCTGCGCGAGCTCTACCTGGCGCCGTTCGAGGCGATCGTCAGGAAGGCCCACCCGTGGGGCCTGATGGCCGCCTACAACGCCGTCAACGGCCCGACCATGAGCGAGCACACCGAGCTCAACAACACGGTGCTGCGCGAGGAGTGGGGCTTCGACGGAGTCCTGGTCTCGGACTGGACCGGCGCCCGGGACACCGTCCGGGCCGCGCTCGGCGGCCTCGACGTGGCGATGCCCGGCCCGGCCACCGTCTACGGCGAGCACCTGGTGACGGCCGTCCGCGCGGGCCTGGTGCCCGAGACCGTGGTGGACGCGCTGGCCCGCCGCGTGCTGCGGCTGGCCGCCCGGGTCGGCCTGCTGGCCGGCGCCCCGGCCGCCGTCCCGGCCGGGGAACTGCCCGCGCCGGTCGACGGCGAGGCCCTGGTGCGCGAGCTCGCGGCACACTCCTTCGTCCTGCTGCGCAACGAGGGCGGCGTGCTGCCGCTGGACCCGGCACCGGCCACGGTGGCGCTGATCGGCGCGGCCGCGGCCGAGGCCCGGATCGGCGGCGGCGGCAGCGCCCAGGTCTTCCCGACCCGGGTGGTCACCCCGCTGGAGGGCCTGCGCGCCGCGCTCGGCGAGGGCGGCACGCTGGTCCACGAGACCGGCGCCGACCCGCGCACCTTCCTCCCGCCCGCGGCCTTCCCGTGCAGCGCCGAACTGCTCGGCCCGGAGGGCGAGTCGCTCGGAACGGCCGCGCTGGCCGACGGCAGCGTCCGCTGGCTGGGCGCGCTGCCCGGCGGCACCGCCTTCGCCGACCTCGCACGGGTCCGGCTGACCGGCGTCCTGGCCGCGGGCGCCGGCGGGCGGCACCGGCTGGCCGTCCGGGGCGTGGGCCGGTTCACCCTGGAGGCGGACGGCGAGGTGCTCTACGACGGGGCGCTGCTGCCCGAGGGCGAGGACCCGGCCGCGGCCTTCCTCAACCCTCCGGAGCACCGCGTCGAACTCGACCTCCCCGAGGGCCGGGAGACGGCCGTCACGCTGACCCACACCGTGCCGCGGACGGGCGACGTCACCGGTTTCGGCCTGGTCTCCTTCACGCTCGGGCACGGCGCGCCGACCGTCTCCCCGGACGAGCTGATCGACCGGGCCGTCGCGGCGGCCCGGACGGCCGAGGTCGCGGTGGTCGTGGTCGGCACCACCGAGGAGGTGGAGAGCGAGGGCGTGGACCGGGCGAGCCTGCGACTCCCGGGCCGCCAGGACGAGTTGGTCGCCCGGGTCGCCGCCGCCAACCCCCGTACGGTGGTGGTGGTCAACGCCGGCGCCCCGGTGCTGATGCCCTGGCGCGAGGAGGTGGCCGCCGTGCTGCTCGCCTGGTTCCCCGGCCAGCAGGCCGGCGAGGCGCTCGCCGACGTGCTGCTCGGCGCGGTCGAGCCGGGCGGACGCCTGCCCACCACCTGGCCCGCCGAGGAGGCCGACAGCCCCGTCCGGGAGGTCGTGCCCACCGACGGCCGACTCGACTACGCCGAGGGCCTGTTCATCGGCTACCGGGCCTGGCAGCGCCGCGCCGGCGCCGCACCCGCGTACTGGTTCGGGGCCGGCGGCGGCTACACCGACTGGTCCTACGAGGGCCTGGAGGCACGACTGGTCGACGGGGACGCCGAGGCGCTCGCCGAGGTGACCGTCCGGGTGCGCAACACCGGCGAGCGGGCCGGACGCGAGGTGGTGCAGCTCTACCTGGCCACCGACGGCTCCGACCGCACCCGCCCCGACCGCCAGTTGGCGGGCTTCGCGGTGGTCGAGGCCGCACCGGGCGCCGTCGTCACCGCGCGGATCACCGTCCCGCGCCGGGCCGTCGAGAGCTGGGACACCGCCACCCGCTCCTGGCGCGTCAACCCCGGCGTGCACACCGTCGAGGCCGGCCGCAGCGCCGGGGACCGGCCGCTCGCGGTGGCCCTGGTCGTTCCGCCGCGGGCCTGACCCGGGCCGACGGACTGGCCCCGGCGGCCCCGTCGCCGCCGGGGCCGGGCACGGTCGCCGCGAGCCGGGCACGGCCGTCGCGGGCCGGGCACCATCACGGCGGGCCACCGTCGCCGTGGTCCCGCCCAGGGCGGCCCGCTCACCCCGAGCGGACCGCCCCTCCTCCCGTTCGCCGCCGGCCCCCGCGTCGGCCCCGGGGCCCTACAGCTGGCTCAGGATCGTCGGGTCCGTGATCCTCGCGTCGTCGGCCAGCACGGCCCGGGCCGCCGGGTGGTGGCCGCCGGTCGGACGGCGGCGTGACGGGAGGCCGTCACGGTTCGCTCTGCGGAAGCCCGGGGACCCTCCTCCCACGCGGAACGAGCCGGGGATCTACCGGGTGCGCGGTTGGGCGCCGCGATCGGGTGAGCCCGGCCGGGCCCCGCCCTGGTGCCGCGGCCGGGCGGGGCGGGGCTGCGGACAGCGCCGGCGGCGCCGACAGCACGGACCGCTCTCACCGACCGCCGTCAACGGCAGGACCATCACGACCACCGCGGACGGCTGCTCGCCCACCACGTCGGCGGCCGGCGCCCCGCGGTGGCTCCCGCCCGGCTGATCGATCCCGCTACCGGGAACGGCCCGCGCAGCACGGAGAAACCCCTCCAAGCGCGAAGCCCCCAGGCCGAGTGCCGCCGCGAGCTGCTGGACCGAACGGCGATGCGGTCGGCGCACCCGGCCCCGCTCGATGTCGCTGATCGTCCTCACACTGACCTGGGAACGCCGGGCGAGTTCCTCGTGCGTGAGCCCCGCCGCACGACGAAGCTCCCTCAGCATCCCCCCGAATGCCGTATTCCCTTGCTGCGCCTTCGACACGTCACCCCCTGACATCCACGCCCCCTCGTACTGAACGCGCGCTTCCACACCTGACGCGTGGGAGCGCTCCCACGCCGGGGAGCGTAGCAGTCCTCACCTGCCGGGTCGGTCGCGACACTCAGCGGGAGCCCGGCGAAGAACAACGGGATTTGATGGCCCTTCAGGCTGGTCCCGTCAGGCCGAGACCCGCACCGTCAGCTCGGCCGGAAGGGTCACCTGGCGACGCGGCCGACCGGGTTCGGCGATCTCTTCGAGCAACAGCTGAACCATCAACCTCCCCATCGCCTCGATGGGTTGGCGCACACTGGTGAGCGGCGGCTCGGTGCTCCGGGCGACCACGGAATCGTCGAAGCCGACGACCGCCACCTGTCCCGGCACGCGCCGCCCCGCCTCGCGCAGCGCCCGGATCGCGCCCACGGCCATCAGATCAGAGGCGCAGAACACGGCGTCGAGGGCGGGTGCTCCGGCCAGGAGTTCGCGCATCGCCGCGTAGCCGCCCGCCTCGGTGAAGTCCCCGTGGGCGACGAGTGCTTCCTCCAGGGGGAGGCCGGCCTCCGTGAGCGCCTCCCGGTACCCCGCCAGGCGTGCTCCGGCCGCCTCCATGTCGAGCGGCCCCGTGATCGTGGCCACCCTGGTGCTGCCGCGCGCGACCAGGTGCCGGACGGCCGCCCGGGCCCCGCCCGCGTTGTCGGCGTGGACGTAGCTCAGCGGTTCCCGCTCGGAACGGCGACCGCCCAGCACGGTCGGCATCTCCAGCCATTCGAGCAGGTCGGGCAACGGGTCGTCCTGACGCACCGAGACCAGGAGCACGCCGTCGACCCGACGCGCGGTGAGGTAGCGCGTCAGACGCTCGCGCTCGTCCTCGTTGCGGACCAGGGCCAGCAGCAACTGCAGGTCGGTCGCGGCGAGTTCGTCGGAGATCCCGGTGATGACGTCCGAGAAGTACGGTTCCGACCTCAGCCGCTCCGCGCTTTCCGGGACGACCAGGGCGATGACATCGGTCCGCGAGGTCACCAGGGACCGTGCCGCCTGGTTGGGGACGTAGCCGAGCTCGGCGATGGCGCGCTCCACGGCCTCCCTCGCCTCGGTGCTCACCTTGGGCGAACCGTTGATGACCCGGGACACCGTCCCCCTGCTGACTCCGGCGCGAGCCGCCACGTCTTCCACCGTCGGTCGCGCGCCGGACCGGGCGGTTCCGGGACCCGGCCGTTCAGTTCGGGGCATGATCACACTCCGGCGTGGCTCACCGGGCGATCGTCCGGAACGGGGCGACGGAAGTGATCCACGAGGTCGACTGTTCGGGAGACGTGCTCGCGCACGCTCGGGGGCGGCCATCGTACACGGCGTGAGAGCGCTCCCACCGGCTGCCGCCGGCCGTTCGCCCACCCCGCCACCCGGGTCCCGGGACCCGGGACCCGCCGACCCGGCGCCCGCCCTTGAGTAGGTCACAGTGACCACCAAGGCGCGCGA
>NZ_JBSHBN010000250.1:0-8919 GCF_053612025.1 Kitasatospora sp. NPDC054768 | reverse complement strand
CCCGCGCATACGGGAAACGGAATTCCGTACGCGCGGGCGACCGCTGGTTGGTCGCGAAGGCTCAGCAGCCGCCGGCCACCGCCGGGATGATCGAGATGCCGGCGCCGTCCTCGATCTCGGTCGCCAGGCCCTCGGCGAAACGCACGTCGTCGTCGTTCACGTAGACGTTCACGAAGCGGCGCAGCTTGCCGGTGTCGTCCAGGATGCGGGCCGAGATGCCCGGGTGGTTCTTCTCCAGGTCGGCGACGACCTCGGCCAGGGTGGCACCCTCGGCGGTCACCACGGCGGCACCGTCGGTGTAGGTGCGGAGGATGGTGGGAATGCGGACGTTGGCGCTCATGACTCTCCTTGCGGGGGCGGGGCCGATCGGGTGGTTCAGACGGACGCGAGGCCGGCGGCGCGGAACGAGTCCAGCGTCGGGCGGATGACGGCGGTCATCCCGGCGTCGGAGACGGCGTCCAGGGTCTTCAGGCCGTCGCCGGTGTTGATCGCGACGGTTTCCTTGGCCGGATCCAGCTGCCCGGTCTCGACCAGCTTCTTCAGCACGCCGACGGTCACCCCGCCGGCGGTCTCGGCGAAGATGCCCTCGGTCCGCGCCAGCAGCCGGATCGCCGCCACGACCTCGGCGTCCGTGACGTCCTCCACCGCGCCACCGGTGCGGCGGGCGATGTCCAGCACGTACGGGCCGTCGGCCGGGTTGCCGATCGCCAGCGACTTGGCGATGGTGTCCGGCTTGACCGGCTTGATCACGTCCCGGCCGGCCTTGAACGCGGCCGACACCGGCGAGCAGCCCTCGGCCTGGGCGCCGAAGATCCGGTACGGCCGGTCCTCGACCAGGCCGAGCCTGATCAGCTCCTGGAGGCCCTTGTCGATCTTCGTCAGCTGCGAGCCCGAGGCGATCGGGATCACGATCTGCTCCGGCAGCCGCCAGCCGAGCTGCTCGCAGATCTCGTACGCCAGCGTCTTGGAACCCTCGCCGTAGTACGGCCGCAGGTTCACGTTGACGAAGCCCCAGCCCTCGCCGGCCGAATCGCCGATCAGCTCCGAGCAGAAGCGGTTCACGTCGTCGTAGTTGCCCTCGATGCCGACCAGCTCGCCGCCGTACACCCCGGCCATGACGACCTTGCCCTGCTCCAGGTCGTGCGGGATGAACACGCAGGACCGGAACCCGGCCCGGGCCGCCGCCGCCCCCACCGCGCCGGCCAGGTTGCCGGTGGAGGAGCAGGACAGCGTGGTGTACCCGAACGCCCGGGCCGCCTCGATCGCGCAGGCGACCACCCGGTCCTTGAACGAGTGCGTCGGGTTCCCGGAGTCGTCCTTGACGTGCAGCTGGGCGGTGAAACCGAGCTCCCGGCCCAGGTTGTCCGCCTTCACCAGCGGGGTCCACCCCGGGTTCAGATTGGGCTTCGACGCCACGTCGGCCGGAACCGGCAGCAGCGGCGCGTACCGCCAGATGGACGCCGGACCGGCCTCGATCCGCTTGCGCAGCTCCTCGGCGCCCTCGCTGCCGAACTCGTAGGCGATCTCCAGCGGGCCGAAGCACTCCAGGCAGGCGAAGCTGGGGCCGAGCGGGAAGCGGGTGCCGCACTCGCGACAGGACAGCGCGGCGGCGGGGCCGAGGTCGACGGAAACAGGTGCGGCGGTGTCGATAGCCATGATGGCGAGGCCTCTCTCCTCATCTTCCCCGTGGCACGGTCGCGCCACAGGCCGGAATTGGCACCTGTCCCGCCGGGGCCTGTCGACAGACAGCCGCGCGGGAAGGTTGCCGGGACGTCAACGGGCCGTTCCCTCAGTCCCTCTGGATGAGCTTGTGAAATTGTGGTGATGCTCAACGGCGACCCCGGCGTGCAAAGGTCCGACCGCTGTACGAAGACTGTATCCGAAGGCGTCAATCCTGAACGGGTCCGTCCGCCACGCGAGATGACCCGTCCCACCGACCCCGCCGAGGAGACCTCCGTGCCCGCCGAACCGATTCCCGAGCTCCTCCCGCAGGCGGCGTCCTGGCTGCGCCGCCGCTCCTGGAGCGCGGCCGACCGGCCGGTCCACACCCTCCTCGCCGCCAAGGAACGCACCGGCCGCACCGTCAGCGTGGTCCTCCCCGCCCTGGACGAGGAGGCCACCGTCGGCGACATCGTCCGCACCATCCGCCGCGAGCTGATGGAACGCCTCCCGCTCGTCGACGAACTCGTCGTCGTCGACTCGGGCTCCACCGACGCCACGGCCGCCGTCGCCGCCGAGGCCGGCGCCCGGGTCGAGCACCGCGACGCCGTCCTGCCCCGGCTGCCCGCCGTCCCCGGCAAGGGCGAGGTGCTCTGGCGCTCGCTGCTGGTCACCCGCGGCGACATCGTCTGCTTCGTCGACGCCGACCTGCGCGAATTCGACCCGGCCCTCGTCTCCGGCATCCTCGGCCCGCTGCTGACCGACGAGTCCATCCAACTGGTCAAGGCCATGTACGACCGCCCGCTGGAATCCGAGGGCGCCGTCCTGCCCGCCGGCGGCGGCCGGGTCACCGAACTCGTCGCCCGGCCCCTGCTCAACCTCCACTGGCCGGAACTCGCCGGTTTCGTCCAGCCCCTCGGCGGCGAGTACGCGGCCCGCCGCTCACTGCTCGAACGGCTGCCCTTCCCCACCGGCTACGGCGTCGAACTCGGCCTGCTGGTCGACGCCCTGGAACTGGCCGGTCTGGACGCCCTGGCCCAGGTGGACGTCGGCGTCCGGCACCACCGCCACCAGGACGGCCAGGCCCTCGGCCGGATGGCCGCCACCATCTACCGGACCGCCCTGGAACGCCTCGACCGCACCCACCGCCTCAAGGCCTCCGCCGACCTCGTCCACCCCCAACTCACCCAGTTCACCCGCGACCCGGAAACCCGCGCCTTCACCGCCCACACCCACCCGGTGACCGCCCTGGAACGCCCCCCGATGCACACCGTCCCCGAATACGCGACCCGTCATTGAGGGGTTTGCCGCCCCGAACCCCCGGCAACATCCCAACCATGGGCGATCTCACGACCAACCGTTCGAGCGCGACCGGCACCGCCCCCGTCCTGGTTGCCTCCAACCGGGGACCGGTGTCCTTCAGCACCGCCGACGACGGCACGCTGACCCTGCGCCGCGGCGGCGGCGGACTGGTCTCCGGCCTCTCCGCCATCGCGGACCCGAACGCCGTCTGGGTCTGCGCCGCCCTCAACGACGCCGACCGCAGAGCCGCCGCCGAGGCGCCGTACGGCCGCCTCGACCTGGCCGGCCACGAGGTCGGCGGCCAGGCCGTACGGATGCTGGACATCGACCCGCAGACCTTCGCCCGCGCCTACAACGGCGTCGCCAACTCCACCCTGTGGTTCGTCCACCACCTGCTCTACGCGACCCCCACGGCACCCGCCTTCGACGCCGGCTTCCGCACCGAGTGGGCCGCCTACCGGGCGTACAACGAGGCCTTCGCCGAGGCCCTGGCCGCCGAGGCCGCCCCGAACGCCGCGGTCCTCGTCCAGGACTACCACCTCTCCCTGGTCCCGGCCCTGCTCCGGGCGGCCCGCCCCGACCTGCGGATCGGCCACTTCTCGCACACCCCCTGGGCCCCGCCCGAGTACTACCGGATGCTGCCCGACGACGTCGCCCGGGCCGTCCTCACCGGCATCCTGGGCGCCGACCGGGCCGGCTTCCTGACCGAACGCTGGGCCCGCGCCTTCGCCGCCTGCTGCGAGGACCTCCTGGACGCGACCGTCGACCACGACGCGCTCACCGTCACCCTCGACGGCCGCACCACGGGCCTCGGCGTCCACGCCCTCGGCGCCGACGCCGACTTCCTGCGCGAACGCGCCCACCGCCCCGACGTCGACGAACGCCTCGCCGCCCTCCGCCGGACCGTCGGCGACCGCCGCACCATCGTCCGGGTCGACCGCACCGAGCTGAGCAAGAACATCGTCCGCGGCCTCCAGGCCTACCGGCACCTGCTCCGCACCCGCCCCGAGTGGCACGACCGGGTGGTGCACATCGCCTTCGCCTACCCCTCCCGCACCGACCTGGCCGAGTACCGCGACTACACGGCCACCGTCCAGCGCCTCGCCGACGAGATCAACGCCGAATTCGCCACCCCCGCCTGGCAGCCGCTGCTCCTCCACGTCGACGACGACTTCCCGCGCTCGCTCGCCGCCTACCGCCTGGCCGACGTCGCCCTGGTCAACCCCATCCGCGACGGCATGAACCTGGTCGCCAAGGAAGTCCCGGTGGTCTCCGACAACGGCTGCGCCCTCGTCCTCTCCCGCGAGGCCGGCGCCCACGCCGAACTCAAGGACGACGCCCTCACCGTCAACCCCTACGACGTCATCGCCACCGCCGACGCCCTCCACGCCGCTCTCACCATGGACCCGAAGGAGCGCGCCGACCGCACCGGGCGCCTGGCCGCGGCGGCCACCGCACTCCCCCCGCAGCAGTGGTTCCTGGACCAGCTCAACGCCCTGTGAGCGCCTCCCCGAGAGCCCCCAGCAGCTCCACCACCCCCTCCGGCCCGGCGACCACCAGATCCGCCCGGTCGGCCAGCTCCCGCACCGGCGCGTCCCCCACCGCACCGGCGCACACCAGCACCCCGGCCACGCCCTCGCCCCGCAGCTTCTCCACCGCGACGAAGGCCGCCACGTCCCCCAGGTCGTCCCCCGCGTAGAGCACCGCACGGGCCCCCCGCTCCCGCAGGAACCCGGTCAGCGCCGCCCCCTTGTCCACCCCCGGCGGCCGCAGCTCCAGCACCAGCCGGCCGGGCTCCACCACCAGCCCGTGCTCGGCCGCCAGGTCCCCCACCGGCGCCCGCAGCAGCTGCAACGCCTCCTCCGGCGCCGCCGTCCGCCGGGTGTGCACGGCCACCGACCGCCCCTTGTCCTCCACCCACGTCCCCTCAGGCGCCCCGACCCGCTCCAGCACCACCGGCAGCACGTCCCGCACTCGCGCCACCCCCGGATGCGCCTCCGGCGCCGAGAGCTTCCCGTCCTCCCACCGCTCGGCCCCGTAGTGCCCCAGCACCACCACCCCCGGCAGCCCCGCGAACCCCCCGTACTCCACCGCCACCGCGGCCGGCCGGCCCGTCACCACCACCACGGCCCCCACCACCGAGCCCAACCGCCGCAGAGCTCCCACCACCCCCGGATGCGCCCGCGCCCGCCCCGGATCCGCCACGATCGGCGCCAAGGTCCCGTCGAAGTCCAACCCGATCACGGCATCCCCGGGCGCCGCCAGGACGGCCCGCACCCCGTCCCGCCCAGCCTCGGTCCCCGGCACGAACATCTCTTCAAAACCCATACCGAAGCCCCTACCCCGGACCGCCCCCTCCGCACCCACCCGCATGGCGCCCGCAACCCCTTTCCCCCACCCCGGCGCCCAGCCGCCCTTCCGAGAGCCGCCCCGTCACCGGGCCCCCCTCCGGGCCTCCCGAACCCGCCGCAACCGATTCACCAGCACCGGCGCGTGCGCCAACGCCGCCTCCCGGTCCAGCAGAGCGTTCAGCACCTGGTAGTACCGCGTCGAGGAGAGCCCCAGCTCCTCCCGGATCGCCCGCTCCTTGGCCCCCGCCGTACGCCACTGCCGCCCTTCCAGCGCCAGCACCGCCCGCTCCCGCTCACTCAGCCCGCCCGGTTCGCCCACCGGAACCACCTCCGTCCACCGCTACGGAGTGTCATTCTCGCGCGCGACCCCGACACACCCTGCTCGCCCCACCGCTCCCCGCGCCCGGCTACCGTCACCCCCATGACCACGCCCAGCTTCGCCCTGCACGTCCCCACCGCCGACCTCGACCCCGATCCGCTGGACCCGTCCCAGGTCGTCTCCGGTTCTCCCGAGGTCACCGGCAAGGTGCTGTCCGAGTCGGCCGACGGCCGCCATCTGCGCGGTCTCTGGCAGATCACCCCCGGTGTGGTCACCGACGTGGAGGCGGACGAGATGTTCGTGGTGCTCAGCGGCCGGGCCACCATCGAGATCGAGGGCGGCCCGACCCTGGAGGTCGGCCCCGGCGACTGCGCGGTCCTGCGCGAGGGCGACCGCACCACCTGGACGGTCCACGAGACCCTCCGCAAGGCCTACGCCATCACGCTCCCCTGAAGCACACCCCCGCCGGGGCCTGGGCGGGTCCCGACCCCGCCCCGGCCCCCGGTCCTACTTGCGGACCTTGGCCGCTTCCTTCACCGCCGCGTCCTGCAGTCCCCCGAGCACCTGCTTGGGATCCCCGGTGACGGCCTGCCCGATCCCCGCCTTGATCCCGTTGCTGACCTCGCCCCAGGCCGGGTCGCCGAACGGGTAGAAGCTCGCGTTGGCCAGCCCGACCGCGAACTGCTTGAGGTCCTCGTGCTTGGGGTCCGACGACATCTGGGCGAAGGCGTCCTGGGTGACCGGCAGGAGGTTGTACTGCTCGTCGAACTTCAGCTGGTTGTCCTTGCCGTAGACGAAGGACAGGAACTTCTTGATCTCGTTCTTGTGCCCGTTCGCCTTGAGCGCCATCATCCAGTCGGCGACCCCGAGGCTCCCGGTCCGCCCGACGCCGTCCTTCTTGGGGATCGGCGCCGTCCCGAAGTCGATCTTCCCGGCGGTCGCCATCCGCAGCAGCGTCGGGTGCCCGTTCAGCATCGCGACCTTCCCGGCGGCGAAGTCCTGGAACACCGGGGTGCGGTTCATCCCGCCCGGGTCCGGGTACGTCAGCCCGGTGCTCACCAGGTTGCTCTTCAGCCAGCCGAAGGTCGCCTGGTTCTGGGCGCTGTCGATGGTGTAGTTGCCGACGTCGTCGGAGATGCTGCCGCCGCCGCTCAGCGTCCACAGCATCGATTCGGCCGGCGCCTCCTCCGGCCCCAGCGGCAGCCCGTACGGGGTCACCCCCGGCACCTTGGCCTTGATCTTCTCCGCGTCCTGCCGCAGTTCGTTCCAGGTGGCGGGCGGCTGGGTGATCCCGGCCTGCCGGAACATCGCCTTGTTGTAGAAGAGCACCCGCGACGAGGAGACGAACGGGATCCCGTACTGCGTCCCGAGCACCTGCCCGGCGTGGGCGAAGGTGTCCAGGAACCTGGCCTGGGTGTCCACCGAGAGCACGTCGGAGGCCGGGTAGAGCCGGTCCGCCGCGACCTGGTCGGCGAAGCCGCCGGTCTGGAGCAGGTCCGGCGACTTGCCGGCCGCGATCATGTCCTCGACCTTCTTGCCGATCTCGGTCCAGCTGTCCACCTCGACGCTGACCTTGATCCCGGGGTTCGCGGCCTCGAAGTCCCTGGCGACGGTGTCCCAGTAGTGCTGGGAGCTCGTCTCGGGGCTCTCCCCGTAGTCGGCCGCGACCAGCCTGAGGGTGACCGGTCCGTCGTCCTGCCCGCCGCAGGCACTGACCGCGGTGAGGACCAGTGCTCCGGCCAGCGCACCGCCGAGCACACGGGTGGGAACGTGGACGCGCCTGTTCAACGCGGGTACCGCCTTCGGGGGGATGAACGTGGATGTACGTCGACCGGATCGGGGGAAATCCGGCGGGGGGAGGCGCAACACTGCCAAACCCGCCGACCACCGGTCCACACCACCGACCGGGGTCGCCCCGGTAGTTATCGAAGTGCGCGGAGTCATTGCACAATGCGCAACAAAACCCCCGCCCCCACCCCGCACATCCCGTTCGGCTCCCGGCCCCGCCCCCGGGCGCAAAGCCCCGCACACCCCCGCAGCTGCGACAAAGCTCACCCAGTATGGACCAGACCAATCCGACAACTGGACTAGACCTCTTCGACCCGCCCAAGGGAAACTGTCCTCCGTGAAGCACGTCATCGCACTCGATGTAGGCGGCACCGGCATGAAGGCCGCGCTGCTCGCCCAGGACGGCTCCGTGCTGTTCGAAGCACGCCGACCGACCGGGCGGGAGCACGGCACGGACGCCGTCGTCGCCGCCATCCTCGACTTCGCCGCCGACCTGGCGGACGAGGGCCGCAGCCGCTTCGGCGTCGCCCCGCTCGCGGCCGGCGTCGCCGTCCCGGGCACGATCGACGAGAAGAACGGCATCGCGGTCTTCTCCGCCAACCTCGGCTGGCGCGACCTCCCGCTGCGCAAGCTCCTCGGCGAGCGCCTGGCCGGACCGGACGGCGGCCCGATGCCGGTCGCCCTCGGCCACGACGTGCGCTCCGGCGGCCTGGCCGAGGGCCGGCTCGGAGCCGGTCGCGGCGTCGACCGCTTCCTGTTCATCGCCCTCGGCACCGGCATCGCCGGCGCGATCGGCATCGGGGACCGGATCGAGGCGGGCGCGCACGGCTACGGCGGCGAGATCGGCCACGTCGTGGTCCGCCCGGGCGGACCACCGTGCGGCTGCGGCGCCCGCGGCTGCCTGGAGACACTGGCCTCCGCCTCCGCCGTCTCCCGCGCCTGGGCCGAGGCCAGCGGCGACCCCGACGCCGACGCGGCATCCTGCGCCGCCGCGGTGGACGCCGGGGACGACCGCGCCCTCGCGGTCTGGCAGCAGGCCGTCGACGCCCTCGCGGACGGCATCGTGCTGGCCCAGAGCCTGCTCGACCCGTCCACGGTGATCGTCGGCGGCGGGCTGGCGGAGGCCGGCGACACGCTCTTCACTCCGCTGCGCGCGGCCGTCACCGAGCGACTGACCTTCCAGATGCCCCCGAAGGTCGTACCCGCCATGCTCAAAGACACCGCCGCGTCCCTGGGCGCAGGCCTGCTCGCCTGGGATCTGCTCACCATGGAGGTGACCGCGTGACCACCGCGGACCGTGACCGAACTGCCCTGGCCGGCGCCCGGCTGGTCCTGCCCGGCGGCGTCGTCGACGGCGACCGCCTCGCCGTCGAGGGCGAGCGCATCGCCGGCCTCGGCGGCGACCCCGAACCCGGCGACCTCGACCTGACCGGGTACACCGTCGTCCCCGGCTTCGTCGACCTGCACGTCCACGGCGGCGGCGGCGCCTCCTACGCCTCC
>NZ_JBSHBN010000249.1:0-9000 GCF_053612025.1 Kitasatospora sp. NPDC054768 | reverse complement strand
GCGGCGGGCCGGCCGGAACGCACGACGGGCGGGCCCCGGTGATCCCGGGCCCGCCCGTCGGCCGTCCTGGACGGCGTCAGTCGTCCGGGTCCTCGTCGTCGTAGACCTCGCTCACGTCGAACCGGCAGATCAACAGCTGCGGGTCGGCGTGCTCGAAGGGTTCGGGCAGCCACTCGCCCGGCTCGGTCGGCTCGGTGGCCGCGACCCAGAGCGTCGAGTCGGCCTCCTCCAGGCCGAACTCCTCGCTGCGGGCGGCGATCTCGTCGGGCTCGTACTCGCCGAACAGCACGCCGATCGCGGCGTTCACCCCGCCCGCTCCGGCTCCGCCCGGGGTCAGCGACTCGTCCAGCCGCTCGGCCTGGGCACGCAGTCGCTCGGGGTCGACGACGTGGTAGTCGCGGCGGATCAACACGCTGATCGCCTCGGGCTGTTCGGGGCCGTGGTACCCGCCGGGGCCCTCGTCCCCGGGGATCTCGAAGGGCGTCACCTCGTCGTAGGCCTCGTACAGGAGCTGGTCGTAGGCGATGGCCGCCGTGGCGAGCTGCTCGTAGGCGGCGGAAACGGCGGGATCATCGGCTGCGTTGGGGCTTGACACCGCTTCCAGATGACGATCGATGGCGGCCTTGACCGCCTCAGCGGCGGCGCGTACCTCGGCAATGGTGGGCTGCGCGGCATCAGACATGGTGCAGACGCTATCTCCCCGCGGTGTCGGTACGCACAGCGGTTGTCACCTCCACCCGCGTTTTCACCGCAACTTCCCCCCTGATGTCCGATCCGTGCCACTTCGTCCCCACGCGGCACCGGCGCGAAACGGGCGCGGAGGGCGCGCACCGGACTCGACGGGGCCGTCCGGGTGCGGCTTCGCGCGCCGGGATCGGGGTATCCCTTCCCCAGTGGCAACAGGACTGATGCGCTGTCAGCCGGCGGCCCGGGTCATGCCTCTTCCGGCCGCCGCCTCCGCGCGGGAGGGGCGGCCGGAAATACCCGGGCCGACCGTCCGGGGCAGGCCGTAGGCTTGCCCGAAGGTGATCCCCAGGAGGAGCGTTTTGACCCCACGGAAGCCGGTCCGGCAGCCGGAGTACGAGTACCAGTCCCTGCGCATGCCGCGCGGCACCACGCGCAACGCGGCGCGCCAACTGCTCACCGAGCACGCCGAGTACGGGCACTGGGAGCTCGACCGACTCAAGCTGTTCCCCGACGGCAGCCGGACGGTCCGGCTGAAGCGGCGGATCATCCGGCAGGTCCGGAGCTGGTGACGGGCGGGGCACCGGCGCCCCGGGCGGGCCTCGCGTCGAGCCTCCGCGCGCCCGCGGCCGCCCGTTCGCCCGGCGGCCGCGGGTGGGTCGTTCCCGCTACGGGTGCGCGCGCGTCCGGTTCAGCGCGCGCCCCCGTCCCCGGTCGGCCGGGTCAGCGGACTCCGGCCCGGGCCCGGCGGTAGAGCACGCCACCGCCGAGCATCAGCGCGAGGCCGGCGGCACCGAGCAGCTCGACGCCGCCCGCGCCGGTGGAGGCCAGCTGGGCGGTCGGGGCGACCGTGGCGGCCTTGACGGCCTTGGCGGGTGCCACGACGGCCTGCTCGGCCGCGACGGGCGGGACGCTGTTGCGCGCGACGCTCGTCACCTCCTCGGAGGAGACCTTCGGCGGGGTCGGGCAGGCCTCCACGCAGCCCTCGACCGGCTTCGGGGTGGGCTTCGGAGCGACCTTGGCCACGTTCACGCAGTCGTTGCCGAAGGCCGGGTTGCCGACGCCGACCACGTTGACCGAGTTGCCGCAGGCGTTGACCGGGACGTCCACCGGCGCCTGGACGCTGTTGCCGGAGAGCACGCCCGGCGAGTTGGCGGCGACGCCCGAGGCACTCGCGCCCGGCACGGTGGCGCCCGGCACGGTGGCACCCGGCACGGTGGCACCCGGCACGGTGGCACCCGGCACGGTGGCACCCGGGACCGCGGCACCCGGGACCTTGGCACCCTGGCTGCCGCCGGTGCCGGAACCGTCGACGCCGCCCACGCCGTCGGCGGGACGGCTGCCGTCGGAGTGACCGCCGCCGGTGACGCCCGAGCCGCCGGGCAGGCCGTGCTGGACGGGCTTGGACGCCGGGTGACCCCCGCCGCCGTTGACGTTGGCGCAGTGGTTGCCGTAGGACGGGTTCAGCAAGCCGATCACGTCGACCGTATTGCCGCAGGCATTGATCGGCACCTGGATCGGCACCTGGACCGAGTTGCCCGAGACGACGCCGGACGAACCGACGGCACCCCCCTGCGCCTCGGCTCCTCCCGCATAGGCGTAGCCGGCGGCCGAGGCCAGCACACTGCCCGTGGCCACCGCCGTGAGGATCCCCTTCTTGGCTACATTCCTCATTTTTTCCCCTGACATTTCGAGACGACGTGTCGACCTTGACGTGAACCTTTAAAAAGTCGGAATTTCCGTATATCCGTAAATCGCGCAAGGGCTTCGGCTGCACACGAGTTAACGAGAGGCGAACGGGGAGGTTGAGCCGAACGAATCGGCTTCACCCGATCGAGCGATCGTGTCGGACCTCGTGTATCCGGCGGCCGCCGGGCCCGGAGCGGGTCCGGCCCGCACCGGACCGCCGGGAACGCGAACGCCCCCGGCGCGGCGCGTCCGCCGCCCGGGGGCCGGTTGCGAATCGGCTCAACAGGCCTCGACGGCCCGGAGGTCGACTCAGACGTTGGCGCAGTGGTTGCCGAACGCCGGGTTCAGCACGCCGATGACGCTGATGGTGTTGCCGCAGAGGTTGACCGGGACGTGCACCGGAACCTGGATCTGGTTGCCCGAGAGGACACCCGGGGAGCCGGCGGCCACACCCTCGGCACCGGCGTGAGCGGACGCGACACCGGCGGCGGCGAGCACCAGACCACCGGTGGCGGCGGCGACAGCGGCGATCTTCTTGACCTTCATCATTCCTCCTGTATGGACAACGCAACCCGTTCGGCGGGCTGCACAGGGATGAACGACGCTGCGGCAAACGGGGTACGGAACGGATCTCCCATTCACCCGCAACGGTGAGGTCTCGCACACATGATCAGCTTGGAGTTTCCGGCAGAATCGCTTCTGCCGATCTTCCTTTCCCCATCCCACAATCATCAGCTCCGACAATGCGCTCGGCCCGCCCCCGGGCATTCCGGGAACGGGCCGACCCAGTCGCCTGATCAGGGGCTTCAGCAGGCGTCGATGAACCGGTCCAGCACCCGGGCACCGAACTTCAGGCCGTCCACCGGCACCCGCTCGTCCACACCGTGGAACATCCCGGCGAAGTCCAGCTCCGGCGGCAGCTGGAGCGGCGCGAAGCCGAAGCAGCGGATGCCGAGGTCCTGGAACGACTTGGCGTCCGTCCCGCCCGACAGGCAGTACGGCACCGCGCGGGCGATCGGGTCCTCGGCGCGCAGCGCGGTCTGCATCGCCTCCACCAGGGCGCCGTCGAAGCCGGTCTCGATCGCCTTGTCCGAGTGCAGGCTCTCGCGCTTCACGCGCGGGCCGAGCACGCTGTCCAGCTCGGCCAGGAACTCCTCCTCGTAGCCGGGCAGGAAGCGCCCGTCCACGTGCGCGGTGGCCTGACCGGGGATCACGTTCACCTTGTAGCCGGCGCCGAGCATGGTCGGCTGGGCGGTGTTGCGCAGCGTGGTGCCGATCATCTTGGCGATGCCGCCGAGCACCCGCAGCGTCTCGTCCATGTTCTCCGGGTCCAGCTCGACCCCGAGCGCGTCCGACAGCTCGTCCAGGAAGGCCCGGACGGTCTTGGTGATCCGCAGCGGGAACTGGTGCCGGCCGAGCCGGGCGACCGCCTCGCACAGCTCGGTGATCGCGTTGTCGTCGTTCTCCATCGAGCCGTGGCCGGCCCGGCCCTCGACCGTCAGGCGCATCCAGTGCATGCCCTTCTCGGCCGTCTCCACCAGGTAGAGGCGGACCTGGTCGTTGACCGTGAAGGAGAAGCCGCCGACCTCGCCGATCGCCTCGGTCACGCCCTCGAACAGCCCCGGGTGCTTGTCCACCAGGAAGCGCGCCCCGTAGGTGCCGCCGGCCTCCTCGTCGGCGAGGAAGGCCAGCACGATGTCGCGCGGGGGCTTGCGCCCGGTGCGCAGCCGGTCGCGGACGACCGCCAGGGTCATCGCGTCCATGTCCTTCATGTCGACCGCGCCGCGCCCCCAGACGCAGCCGTCCGCGATCTCGCCGCCGAACGGGTCGTGGGTCCAGTCCGCGGCGTTGGCCGGCACCACGTCGGTGTGGCCGTGGATCAGCAGGCCCGGACGGGAGCGGTCCTCGCCCTCGATCCGGACCACCGTCGACGCCCGGCCCTTGGCGGACTCGAAGATCTTCGGTTCGAGCCCGAACTCGGCGAGCTGCTCGGCCACGTACTCGGCCGCCTTCCGCTCCCCCGGGCCGGAGCCGTCCCCGTAGTTGCTGGTGTCGATCCGGATCAGATCGCGACAGATCTCGGCGACCTCGGACTCAGCCGTCACCTTCGGTGCCGCCGACTCGCTCCGCTCGCTCACGGTCACTCCTCGTCTTGGGCCCGCACCGACGCACCAGCGCGCCACCCCCAGGACCTGCACCCGGGCCGTACGAGCACGTCCGCCCATCCTCCCCCAGCCCCGGATCCCGATCCACCCCCCGCGCACTCCCGAAACCCCCTGGTCACGCCCCCGCCACACGCCACCCCTTGCGACCGCCACCGGTCGTACCGGCCGGCCCGGAATCGTTTTGGGACCCCAAGCCGATCTTTGCTACAGTTACATCTGTCAGCGCGACGGACGAGAGGTCGGAAGCCGCGAGGACGACACCTGGTCCGGGTGGCGGAATGGCAGACGCGCTAGCTTGAGGTGCTAGTGCCCTTTATCGGGCGTGGGGGTTCAAGTCCCCCCTCGGACACCGAAGAAAGGCCCCAGTTGATCTGGGGCCTTTTTGCTTTTCGGCCACGGCTCTCCGCCGTGAAGCGACCGGCCGGACGCCCGTACGCCGGATGCCCGGCCGGTGGGTACCGGCCGGGCATCCGGATGGGCCTGGCCCGACGGGACGGTGTCGGGGTCACGCCCAAAACGGCGGGATTCGGTCAGCCCTGGCTGGCGGCGGGGGCGGCGGCAGCCGGAGCCTCGGCCGCCGGAGCGGCAGCGGCCGGGGCAACCTCGGTCGCCGGGACGGCAGCGGGAGCAACCTCAGTCGCCGGGACGGCGGCCGGGGCAACCTCAGTCGCCGGGACGGCGGCCGGGGCAACCTCAGTCGCCGGGACGGCGGCCGGGGCAACCTCAGTCGCCGGGACGGCAGCGGGAGCAACCTCGGCCGCCGGGACGGCAGCGGGAGCAACCTCGGCCGCCGGGACGGCAGCAGGGGCAACCTCAGTCGCCGGGACGGCAGCGGGAGCAACCTCAGTCGCCGGGGCAGCAGCGGGAGCCTCGGCCGCGGGAGCAGCAGCCTCGGCCGCCGGGGCGGCGGCGGGGGCGACGTCCTCGTCGTTGAAGGTGGCACCCGCACCCGTGAAGGAGCCGGTGACGCCCTCGTCTTCCGCAATGATCCAGAAGCTGGCGTGCGAGACACCGTCGTGGCCGACGTGGGACTCGACCGCCGCGAGGGCGGCGGCGTCCTCGTTGGCAGTGAAGAAGCCCTTGCCGTAGTTCGCGTCGATGCCTTCGTGGGCCGAGGCCAGGCCGGCGCAGCCGAGCACGAGCGGGACGGTGAGGGCGCCGACAGCCACGACTCGCTTGAGAGCACGCATGAAAATCTCCTCCACGGAGTTTCTGGGTTGAGTGGCGGTGCCGTTCAGCCCCGCCGCGATTCAGAGAGCCACGCCCCGGATCCCGCCGCAACCGGCACCGCGACCCGTCCGGCCTCACGTCCCGTCAGAATCGCCGCCCCCACCAGCGGAAATACCGTTCGTATGCCTATCTGACAGGATCAGTCGGCTGGAGCACTCTGCGTCACTCCGCGCCACCCTCCGTCGTCGCCGGGCCCCTGCCGCGGACCGCCCCTGCGGAGCCACCCCTCGACGGAGTCATCATGCGAACGGCTCGATACAACGGCCCGCCGTACGGGAACAGTTGGCCGGGACCTCCGAGCCCGCGGAACGGCGGGAGCGCCGCTTCGGGCACAGGCGAACCCCCCCGGAGTTCGCGGGAACTCCGGGGGGATTCGCCACCTATGTCACTCACTGTCACCCGTGGTTCCAGGTGGCACTCGAACCCGTGAAGGAGCCGGAGACGCCGTTGTCGTCCGCCCAGATCCAGAAGTCGATGTGCGAGACGCCGTCGGGACCGACGGAGGACTCGGAACCGGCGACACCGGCACCGCTCTGATTGGCGATGAACTGACCCTTGCCCCAGCTCGCGTCCAGGCCGTCGTGGGCCGAGGCCAGGCCGGCGCAGCCGAGCACGAGCGGGACGGCGAGGGAACCGACGGCCAGGACACGCTTGAGAGCACGCATGAAGGTCTCCTCCACGGAGTTTCCGGTTGAGGTGGCGACACCGATCGGCCCGCCCCGACTCAGGGAGCCACGCGCCACATCCCGCCGCAACCGACACGGTGCCCACTCCGGCCGACGTGGCCTCTGACTCGCCGCAGTGACCAGCGGATACACATATCGGACGACTGCCGTGGGGGTCATTCGACCGGAGCAGGCCCACGACACTCCAACGGCCCCGCCCGACCCATGGCACAGGACACTCCCCCGGCGGCCCGACGCCGACCGGCTCCCGCCGAGCACGCCTCCGGCTTCCGCCGAAGTCTCGTCCACTGCGGCCGAGTTGGCGGGTCGCCGCCCCTTGACAGGATTCCCGCGAAGTGCAGAATAACTTCATTATGAAGCAGGTAAATAAATCATTGGAGTCGTCGGCCGGTCCGCTGGGGCGGGATGCCGAGGGCCGGCTCTACGACAGCAGGGTGCGGACGGCCATGGGCGCGTTCACCAAGGGCGGGGACACCCTGGCACTGGAGGCCGCGGCCGCAGCGCGGTCGGCGTTCCACGCGGTGGAGAAGCTGCGGGCGCACGGATCGCAGGGACGGGGGTTGAGCGCGGGGGCGCTGGATGTGCTGGTGCGGCTCGGGGCCGCGGGTGAAGCGGGAGAAGCGGGAGAAGCGGGAGAAGCGGGGCTGACCGTGGGCGAGTTGGCCCGGGCCGGCGGGGTGAGCGCGCGCAACGCGACCGGCCTGGTGGACACCCTGGAGCGGGAGGGGCTGGCCCGCCGCTCCCCCGACCCGAACGACCGGCGGGCGGTGCTGGTCACCGCGACGCCCGAAGGGCTGGCCTGGCTGGAGGAGTTCCGGGCGCCCACCGAGCGCGCGATGGCCGCCGTGTTCCGCGGCTTCAGCCCCGAGGAGATGGCCCAACTGCGACACCTGTGCCTGCGGTTGGTGGAGAACCAGCAGCAGATCGAGCAGTACCTGGGCGCGGTCGCGGACGGCCCGGGCCCGGACGTCAGCTGACCCCGGGGGCCTCCGCGCGGCCGGCCGGAGCGGCGCCCCGCTTCGACCGGCCGCGCAACCACTCCGCGGTGATCAAGGCCGCCACCGTGGACACGATCAGCAGCGGCATCGGGTCGGCCGCCTGGCCGCCGAGCAGGGGGCGCGGCCCCGAAGCCGGGCAGCGGCGCACAGGCCGTGCCGAGGGCCGTACCGAGCAGGAGCGCCGGGAAGATCGGGCCGCCGCGCAGGCTGCCGAGGGCGATCGACCAGCCGAGCCCCTTGAAGAGCACGAGGGCGAGCAGCGCGCCGACCGGCCAGTCGGCCGGATCGGCGGCGAGCACGCCCAGGGTGGCCTGCCCGGATCAGACCTGGCGGGCGTCGGCGCCCAGCGCGCTCTCGATGCCCTGGACCATCCGCCACAGCGGCGCGCGGCGGCTGGCGACCAGGACCACGACGTCGTCGGACTCGCCGTCGGCGGCCTCGCCCTGGCGCTCGCCCCAGGTGCCGGTGACGAAGGCCATCGCCGCGTCCACCTCGGCCACCCAGTCGCTCTCCCCGCCCGAGCGCAACCAGGTGCGCAGGGCGTGGTTGTGCGCGGAGACGACGGCCGCGGCGATCACGTCCGCACGCAGCGGCCCGTCGGGGCGGTCGGCGAAGCGGCCGCGCAGATAGGCGGCCAGGGTGTGCTCGTAGCGCCAGACCACGGACAGCTCGTACGCGCGCAGGCCGGGCACCTTGCGGGTCAGGCGGTAGCGCTGGACGGAGAAGGAGGGCTGCTCGGCGTACATCCGCAGGACCAGGCGGGCGGCGTCGCAGGCGTGCCTGACCGGGTCCTCCTCACCGGTGCCGGACTCCAGGAACTCCGTCATCTCGGCGAGGCTGCGCTCGTGGTCGGGGAAGACCACGTCCTCCTTGGCCGGGAAGTAGCGGAAGAAGGAGCGCCGGCCGACGCCGGCCAGCGAGACGATGTCGTCGACGGTCGTCTGTTCGAAGCCGCGCTCCAGGAAGAGCTCGAAGGCCGCGGCCACCAGCGCCTCGCGCATCGCCGGCTTCGAGGGCCCGTCATTCATGGACTGGTCCTGCTCTTCCTTCTCACTCATTCACCGGAACTTAGCATCGGGACGATGCCTCGGCACCGACGGCCGGGCGGCCGTCGGCCGACCCGCCGTCGGTGCACGTCGGGGTGGGGTTACGGGTGGGGTTACGGGAGGTTGCGGGCCATCACGATCCGCTGGACCTGGTTGGTGCCCTCGTAGATCTGCGTGATCTTCGCGTCCCGCATCATCCGCTCCACCGGATAGTCCCGGGTGTACCCGTACCCGCCCAGCAACTGCACCGCGTCCGTCGTGATCTCCATCGCCGCGTCCGACGCGAAACACTTCGCCGCCGCACCGAAGAACGTCAGATCCGCGTCCCCGCGCTGCGACTTCGCCGCCGCCGCGTACGTCAACTGCCGCGCCGCCTCCAGCTTCATCGCCATGTCCGCCAGCATGAACTGGACCCCCTGGAACTCCGCGATCGCCTTCCCGAACTGCCGGCGCTCCCGCACATACCCGTTCGCGTAGTCCAGCGCCCCCTGCGCGATCCCGA
>NZ_JBSHBN010000248.1:0-9095 GCF_053612025.1 Kitasatospora sp. NPDC054768 | reverse complement strand
GGGTCAGCCCAGGTCGACCGAGCGCGCGAAGTGGGCGCCGATCTCGGCGGCGATGGCCGACAGCACCTCCTGCGGGATCTCGGTGTCCACGGTGATGGAGGCCAGCGCGTTGCCGCCGTCGCGGGCGACCTGCATGCCGGCGATGTTGATGCCCGCGTCGCCGAGGTGGCGGCCGAGCACGCCGACCACGCCGGGGCGGTCCTCGTACTTGAAGAAGGCCATGTGGTCGGTGAGCGCCACGTCCACGTCGAAGGCGTCCACGCCGACGATCTTCTGGGTCTGCTTGGGGCCGGCCAGCGTGCCGGAGATGGCGATCTCCTCGCCGCCCCCGAGCGTGCCGCGGACGGTGATCACGTTGCGGTGCTCGGGGCTCTCGCTGGAGGTGGTCAGCCGGACCTCGACGCCGCGCTCCTGGGCGAACAGCGGGGCGTTGACGTAGGACACCGTCTCCGCCACCACGTCCTCGAACACGCCCTTCAGGGCGGACAGTTCGAGCACCTTCACGTCGTGCTGGGTGATCTCGCCGCGGACCTCGACGTCGAGGCGGACGGCCACCTCGCCGGCCAGCGCGGTGAAGATCCGGCCGAGCTTCTCGGCGAGCGGCAGGCCCGGGCGGACGTCCTCGGCGATCACGCCGCCCTGGACGTTCACCGCGTCCGGCACCAGCTCGCCGGCCAGCGCGAGGCGCACCGACCTGGCGACCGCGATGCCGGCCTTCTCCTGCGCCTCGTCGGTGGAGGCGCCCAGGTGCGGGGTGGCGACCACGTTGTCGAAGGCGAACAGCGGGGAGTCGGTGCACGGCTCCTTGGCGTACACGTCCAGGCCGGCGCCGGCCACCCGGCCGTCGCGCAGCGCGCTCGCCAGCGCCTCCTCGTCCACGATGCCGCCGCGGGCGGCGTTCACGATGCGGACGGTCGGCTTGACCTTGTGCAGCGCCTCGTCGCCGATCAGGCCGATGGTCTCCGGGGTCTTGGGGAGGTGGACGGTGATGAAGTCCGAGACCTCCAGCAGCTCCTCCAGGGTGACCAGCTTGACGCCCATCTGCGCGGCGCGGGCGGCCTGGATGTAGGGGTCGTACGCGACGATCTTCATCCCGAACGCGGACATCCGCTGGGCGACCAGCACGCCGATCCGGCCGAGGCCGACGACACCGAGGGTCTTCTCGCTCAGCTCGACGCCGGTGTACTTGTTGCGCTTCCACTCGCCCTGCTTGAGCGCGGCGTTGGCCGGCGCGATGTTGCGGGCGACGGAGATCAGCAGACCGCAGGCGAGCTCGGCGGCGGTGACGATGTTGGAGGTCGGCGCGTTGACGACCATCACGCCGGCCTTGGTGGCGGCGGAGACGTCCACGTTGTCCAGGCCGACACCGGCCCGGGCGACCACCTTGAGCTTACGGGCGACGGCCAGCGCCTCGGCGTCGACCTTGGTGGCGGAGCGGATCAGGATCGCGTCGACGTCGGCGATCGCGGTGAGCAGCTCGGTGCGGTCGGCGCCGTTGCAGTGGCGGATCTCGAAGTCGGGGCCGAGGGCGTCGACGGTGGCGGGCGAGAGCTCTTCGGCGATCAGAACTACGGCGCTTTTGGATGTCACAGTGCTCACGACAGTGGGGTCCTTAACTGTCCGGTTCCCCCGGGCACGTAGGTGGCGTGGAGGGCGGGGGAAGGTGGCATGCCGCGTAGGTAGACGCACGACGCTGTGGGCCTGACGCGCACTCGGAGTGTATCGACGGGCTGGACAGCGGGCCGCTCCCGTCCGGCGAAATCACCCGGACGAGAGCAGCCTACTTGTACAACGAGGTAACAAAACCGGGCCCGGAGAACGGCCCGGAAGGGGGTCAGGCCTTCTCGTTGACCCAGCTCATCAGCGAGCGCAGCTTCTTGCCGGTGGTCTCCAGCAGGTGGTTCTCGTCGGCCTTCTTGTACTCGTTGTACTTGGGCAGACCCGCCTTGTACTCGGCGATCCAGGTGTTGGCGAAGGTGCCGTCCTGGATCTCGGCGAGGACCTTCTTCATCTCGGCCTTGGTGGCGTCGGTGATGATCCGCGGGCCGGTGACGTAGTCGCCCCACTCGGCGGTCTCGGAGACCGACCAGCGCATCTTCTCCAGGCCGCCCTCGTACATCAGGTCGACGATGAGCTTCAGCTCGTGCAGGCACTCGAAGTAGGCGATCTCCGGCTGGTAGCCGGCCTCGACCAGGGTCTCGAAACCGGCCTTCACCAGGGCGGCGGTGCCACCGCAGAGGACGGCCTGCTCGCCGAACAGGTCGGTCTCGGTCTCCTCGGTGAAGGTGGTCTTGATGACGCCGGCCTTGGTGGCGCCCAGGCCCTTGGCGTACGACAGCGCCAGGGCGAAGGCGTTGCCCGAGGCGTCCTGCTCGACCGCGACGATCGCGGGGACGCCGCGGCCCTCCTCGTACTGGCGGCGGACCAGGTGGCCCGGGCCCTTCGGGGCGACCATGCAGACGTCGACGTCCGCCGGGGGCTTGATGAAGCCGAAGCGGATGTTCAGGCCGTGGCCGAAGAACAGGGCGTCGCCGGCCTTCAGGTGCGGGGCGATGTCGGCCTCGTAGACGTCGGCCTGGATAGGGTCCGGCACCAGGATCATGATGACGTCGGCCTCGGCCGCCGCCTCGGCCGGGGTGACGACGCGCAGGCCGGCCTCCTCCGCCTTGGCGCGGGACGTGGACTCCGGCTTCAGGCCGACCCGGACGTCGGCGCCGGAGTCGCGCAGCGACAGCGCGTGGGCGTGGCCCTGGCTTCCGTAGCCGATGACCGCGACCTTGCGGCCCTGGATGATGGACAGGTCGGCGTCGTCTTCGTAGAACAGCTCGGCCACGGGGGCACATCTCCTTGCGTGATGGTTGCCGGGTACGCGGTGCTCACCGTATGCGCACGCGGCGGGGGTTTGGGTCTTTGCGTCAGGGTTTGAGACGGCGCTGTTTACGCGCTGCGGTCCAGGGCGCGCAGCGAGCGGTCCGTGATGGAACGCGCGCCGCGGCCGATGGCGACCAGGCCGGACTGGACCAACTCCTTGATGCCGTAAGGCTCCAGCATCCGGAGCATGGCCTCCAGCTTGTCCGAACTGCCGGTGGCCTCGATGGTCACCGCTTCGGGCGACACGTCGACGGTCTTGGCACGGAACAGCTGGACGATCTCGACGATCTGCGACCGGGTCTCGTTGTCGGCGCGGACCTTCACCAGGACCAGTTCCCGCTGGATCGCAGCGGACTGGTCGAGTTCGACGATCTTTATCACGTTCACGAGCTTGTTGAGCTGCTTGGTGACCTGTTCCAGCGGGAGGTCCTCGACGTTGACCACGATCGTCATCCGGGACACGTCCGGATGCTCGGTCGAGCCGACGGCGAGGGAGTCGATGTTGAAGCCCCGACGGGAGAACAGGGCGGCGATGCGGGCGAGCACGCCGGGCTTGTTCTCGACCAGGACGGAGAGGGTGTGCTTGGACATGGGATTCCTCAGTCGTTCTGGAAACTGCAGGGGCTGGTCAGTCGAGGTCGTCGCCGAAGTCGGGGCGCACGCCCTTGGCGAACTGGATCTCGTCGTTGCTGGTGCCGGCCGCGACCATCGGCCAGACCATGGCGTCCTGGTGGACGATGAAGTCGATGACCACCGGGCGGTCGTTGATCTCCATCGCCTGCTTGATGACCGCGTCGAGGTCCTCGGGGCGCTCGCAGCGCAGGCCGACGCAGCCCATCGCCTCGGACAGCAGGACGAAGTCGGGGATCCGGGTGCCCTGGGCCGGCGGCTCGATGCCGTCGTGGCCGGGGCCGGAGTGCAGCACGGTGTTGGAGTAGCGCTGGTTGTAGAACAGCGTCTGCCACTGCCGGACCATGCCCAGCGAGCCGTTGTTGATGACCGCGACCTTGATCGGGATGTCGTTCAGGGCGCAGGTGACCAGCTCCTGGTTGGTCATCTGGAAGCAGCCGTCGCCGTCGATGGCCCAGACCGCGCTCTCCGGGCGGCCGGCCTTGGCGCCCATCGCCGCGGGAACGGCGTAGCCCATCGTCCCGGCGCCGCCCGAGTTGAGCCAGGTGCCCGGCTTCTCGAACTGGATGAACTGCGAGCTCCACATCTGGTGCTGGCCGACGCCCGCGGCGTAGATGGCCTCGGGGCCGACCAGCCGGCCGATCCGCTCGATGACCTGCTGCGGCGAGAGCTGCCCGTTCGGGGCCGGCTCGTAGCCGAGCGGGTAGGTCTTCTTCCACTCGTCGAGCCGCTCCCACCACTCGGTGTAGTCGCCCCGGTGGCCGGCGTCGAACTCGGCCTGGACGGCGACGATCAGGTCGGCGAGCACCTCGCGGGCGTCGCCGACGATCGGCACGTCCGCCGGGCGGTTCTTGCCGATCTCGGCCGGGTCGATGTCCGCGTGGACGACCTTGGCGCCGGGGGCGAAGCCGTCCAGCTTGCCGGTGACGCGGTCGTCGAAGCGGGCGCCGAGGGTGAACAGCAGGTCCGCCTTCTGGAGCGCGGTGACGGCCGGGACGGAGCCGTGCATGCCGGGCATGCCCAGGTGCTGGGGGTGGCTGTCCGGGAAGGCGCCGAGCGCCATCAGGGTGGTGACCACCGGGGCGCCGGTCAGCTCGGCGAGGATCCGCAGCTCGGCGGTGGCCTGCGCCTTGAGCACGCCGCCGCCGACGTACAGCACCGGACGCTTGGCGCCGACCAGCATCTTCGCGGCCTCGCGGATCTGCTTGGCGTGCGGCTTGGTCACCGGGCGGTAGCCGGGCAGCGCGGTCTCGACCGGCCAGCGGAAGGTGGTGGTCGCCTGGAGCGCGTCCTTGGCGATGTCGACCAGGACCGGGCCGGGGCGGCCGGTGGCGGCGATGTGGAAGGCCTCCGCGATCACCCGGGGGATCTCGGCCGGGTCGGTGACCAGGTAGTTGTGCTTGGTGATCGGCATCGTGATGCCGCAGATGTCCGCCTCCTGGAAGGCGTCGGTGCCGATCGCCTTGGAGGAGACCTGGCCGGTGATCGCGACGACCGGCACCGAGTCCATGTAGGCGTCGGCGATCGGGGTGACCAGGTTGGTCGCGCCCGGGCCGGAGGTCGCCATGCAGACCCCGACCCGGCCGGTGGCCTGGGCGTAGCCGGTGGCGGCGTGACCGGCGCCCTGCTCGTGGCGGACCAGGATGTGGCGCACCTTGACGGAGTCCATCAGGGGGTCGTACGCGGGAAGGATGGCCCCGCCCGGAATGCCGAAGACGGTGTCCGCGCCCACGGCCTCCAGGGAACGGATGAGCGACTGGGCGCCAGTCATGGTCTCGACGACGTGCTGGGGAGCGGGAGCGTTGGCGGCCGGGTTGTCCCCGCGGCGGGGGGATGCGGCGTGCTCAGTCATCTGCCTGTCTCTTCTCGGGATTTGCCGACCAGGTGCTGCGGGCCCCGGTGCTGCGAGGGTGGGGTCCCGGTCCGGGCCGAGCGCCGGCTCTGCCTCAATCGTCCCGCTCGATCCGACAAGTCGGACATGCTCGGGCGGCCGAGGCCAGGGGTCTTGCGGAGGTGGAACAGCGTCAGTGCAACAAAAAACCCCTCGTGCCCAAGGGCATGCGAGGGGTGGCGCGTCGGTCTGTCACGAGCAGGGCGTACGAGCCCACTCAGCCGACGCGCCCGCCAAGTACGAGAATTCGGGTGCGCATGGCAACGACCTTCCTCCCGTCCGGGGCGGCATGTCAAGCAGGTGGGACGACCGTCTCGCCATACGGACCCCCCGGCGGACCAGTGACGGCACGGTGTTCGGGCAGGTCAGAGCCGCCATGGTGATGTACGCCACGTCCCGGCGCGGCGTCCGTGCGGCCGCTCGTGCGGCCACTCGTCCGGGTGTCGTCGGCGGCGGGAGGGTACGCGCGGCGGGCCGGGACCGGGCCCGCCGGCGCGGGCAGCGGGTAGCCGCGGCGGGCCAGCGCCCGGCGCAGCCGGGGCTCGTCCAGCGGCGGGGCGAAGGCCGAGCCCTGGGCCTGCCCGCAGCCCAGCTCCTGCAGCGCGGAGACCTGGCGGGGCAGGTCCACCCCCTCGGCGGCGGTGGCCATCCCGAGGTCGCGGCCGAGCCGCAGCACGTGCCCGGCCAGGGTGCGGCTGAGCGCGGACTCGCCGAGGTCCTGGACGAGCGTGCGGTCCAGCTTGAGCCCGTCCAGCGGCAGCCGGGCGAGGGCGCCGAGCGAGCCGCCGCCGGCGCCGTACCCGGCCAGCCAGGTGGAGACGCCCAGCCCGCGCAGGGCGGAGAGCCGGCGGCCGAGCTCGTCGGCGAGCGAGTCCGGGCCCATCCGGGCCACCTCGATCACCAGCTCGTCGGCCGGCAGCCCGCTGTCGCGCAGCGCCGCGGCCACCGTCTCGTACAGGCCGGGCGAGCAGAGCCGTTCCACGGAGAGCCGGACGGCCACCGGGACGGGCTCCGGCGCGCCGCGGCCCCGGCCCGGCAGGGTGCGCCGCTCGACGGCCGCGCTGACCGCCTCCAGGACCAGCCAGCGGGAGAACCGGGTGGCCGCGTCCCCGTGCTCGCTCGAACGCAGGAACTCGGCCGGGGTGAGCAGCAGGCCGCCCACCGAGCGCCAGCGGGCCTGCGCCTCGACGCCGGTCACCGCGCCGCTGCGCAGGTCCACCACGGGCTGGTGGAGCAGCGTGAAGCCGCCCTCCCTCACCGCCATCCGCAGCCGTTCCTCCAGTTCGGTGCGGCGCTCCAGGTCGGCCCGCATCGCGGGGGTGTAGAGCACCACCCGGCCCTTGCCCTCGGACTTGGCCCGGTACATCGCGAGGTCGGCGTTGCGCATCAGCTCGTCGGCCGCGACCCTGGGGTCGGCCGCCGGGCCGCGCTCGGGGGTGCCGAAGGCGATGCCGATGCTGGCGGCGACGCCGAGTTCGGCACCGCCGATCCAGTACGGCTCGGAGAGCGCGAGGCGCAGCCGCTCGGCCAGCTCCTGGACCTGGAGGCGGCCGAGCGGGCCGCAGACCAGCGCGGCGAACTCGTCGCCGCCGAACCGGGCGACGGTGTCCCCGCAGCGGACGGCGCTCTGGAGCCGGCGGGCGGCCTGCACCAGCAGTTCGTCGCCGACCTGGTGCCCGGCGGTGTCGTTGACCGCCTTGAAGCCGTCCAGGTCGAGGAAGAGCACCGCGATCCCGGCGCCCGTCCCGCCCTGCTGGCCGCGGGCGCCGAGGGCGGCCCGCAGCCGCTGGGTGAACAGCGCCCGGTTGGGCAGGTCGGTGAGCGGGTCGTGGAAGGCGTTGTGCTGCAACTGGGCCTGGAGCATGACGCGTTCGGTGACGTCCCGGCTGTTGAGCAGCAGGCCGTCGCGATGTCTGCTGACGGTGGACTCGACGTGCAGCCACTCGCCGGCGCCGGAGCTGATCCGGCACTCGACCCGGGCGGAGAGCTCGGCGCCGCCGGGGCTGCGGTGGGTGGTGAGCCGGACCCTGGCGAGGTAGCGGCGGACCTCGGCGAGCACCCGGCCGACGTCCTCGGGGTGGACCAGGTCCAGCAGGTTGCCGCCGACCAGCTGCTCCGGGTCCCGGCCGTAGACGCCGAGCGCGGCCGGGGAGACGTAGGAGAGCACGCCGTTGGCGCCGGCGATCATGATGACGTCGCTGGAGCCCTGCACCAGGGAGCGGAAGTGCGCCTCCTTGTGGGCGAGTTCCTGGGCCAGCGACAGGTTGTCCAGGAGCATCACGCCCTGCCGGAGGATCAGCGCCAGCCCGACGGTGCAGGCCGCCGCGGCCACCACGCGGTCCAACTCCCTTCCGCCGAGGGCGTTGTAGAGGATTCCGGCGGTGCAGACCGCGGCGGCCGCGTACGGGGTCAGCGCGCTGAAGGTGGTGGCCACCCGGCGGTGCGGCAGGCCGCCGGCCGAGGGGTGCTCGCGCAGCGGGCGGCGCCAGCGCGGCGACCACGGCGCCCAGGCCAGCAGCAGGCTGCCGGCGAACCAGCCGGCGTCCAGCAGTTCGCCCGAGTGGTAGGTGCTGCGCAGTTCCGGGGAGGTGAACAGGGCGTCGCAGGTGACGGTGACGGCGAGCGCCACCATCGCCGTGTGCACCGCCGCCCGGTTGCCGTCCCGGCCGCCGAAGCGCAGCCCGACCACCAGGCTGACCAGCAGGATGTCCAGCACCGGGTAGGCCAGGTTGAGGGCCAGGCGCAGCGGTGAGCCGTCCTCGCCGGCCGCGATCCGGCCGAGTGCCAGGCTCCAGCTGAGGGTGAACAGCGAGCCGGCGATCAGCCAGCCGTCGAGCAGCAGGCAGAGCCAGCCGGCCGCCGTGCGCGGGTGCTGGGCGAGCACCAGGACGCCGGTGATGGCGAGCGGGGCGAAGAGCAGGAAGGCGTACTCGGCGAGCGAGTCCCGGGGCAGCGCGGTGCGCACGACCAGCTCGTACCAGCCCCAGGTGCCGTTGCCGAAGGCGACCATGAGCGAGGAGAGGCCGAACAGCAGCCAGGCCGGCCGGGCGTGCCCGCCGACCGTGCAGCCGTACACCAGACAGGACAGCGCGGCCGCCAGGGCCGCCGCGGCCAGTCCGAAGTCGCCCATGAAGACGGACAGTTGGTGTGATCCCCAGCCGGCGGCGGCGCCCGCGGCGTAGGCCAGGCAGAGTGCGCCCAGGACGAACCCGGGCAGGGTGCGGCTGGCCCGGAGCCGGCACAGCGGGCTGCGGCGGGCGGGCGCGGGCACGTCGGCGGCGGACGTGTCGGTGTGCGGTGCCTCCGGCCGTCCGGTTCCGGGCAGCACCGTTTCGGTGGAGCTCACTCGGCCTCTCCCCCTCCGGCCCGGGGCCTCGCGCCCCGGCCACGGACCACCGGCCGCGCACCTCTCGGACGTACGCGGTGGCCTGGCGCCCCGTCAGGACGGTGGCCCAGGGGGTGGGCGGCCTGCCGGTCGCCGCACCGTACCGATGCTCCCAAAATGGACCCTACACCAATCCCGTCACTCAATGACACGCACACTCAACTTAGAGTAATGGCGAAAGGGTGGGGAAATGCCCCCGATTCCTACGGATCGGCCCGGTTGGCGGCGGCGCGCGGGCGGGGGCTCACGCGGCGCGCACGGGAGCACGCGGCGGCGCCCGAACACCGGTTCCAGGACGGACGAACGGCGGCCCCGGAC
>NZ_JBSHBN010000247.1:0-9157 GCF_053612025.1 Kitasatospora sp. NPDC054768 | reverse complement strand
CAGCGTAGATCTGCGGGGCTTCGCTGTGCGCGAGGGGGGAGTTGAACCCCCACGCCCTTTCGGGCACTGGAACCTGAATCCAGCGCGTCTGCCTATTCCGCCACCCGCGCATGGGTGTTGTCCTCGTTGCCGACCGATCTTCCGGAGTGCTCGGTACCATCGGTACTTCGCACTTCTTTGGACCGGCCTCCCTTTCGGGCGGCCCTTCCGACATGGAAAACATTAGCACGACCCGGGGGGCTGCTCCGAATCCGTTGTCCGGGGACCCCGGTGACACTCGAACCAATGCCCGACGAACGCCCGTACGACTTCCGGAAGGGCGATCCGGCGGGCGCACCTGGCGTGCCGTACCCGGAATGCGTCACCCTGTGTGTCCGAGCCCACCCCCGGGCACCACACGGTCCGGGAACCGTACGGAAGGGCCCGGCGTGGATACGATCAGTACGGAAGTACCGCAAGTAGGAGGCGCGACCGGGTCCCGGGCGGGATCCGGCCGGCAGGCAGGCGAACGAACCCTGGAAGGGGGTGCCCCATGGGAGTGCTGAAGAAGTTCGAGCAGCGGCTCGAGGGTCTCGTCAACGGCACCTTCGCCAAGGTGTTCAAGTCCGAGGTCCAGCCCGTGGAGATCGCCGGGGCGCTGCAGCGCGAGTGCGACAACAACGCGAGCATCTGGAACCGCGACCGCACCGTCGTGCCGAACGACTTCATCGTCGAGCTGAGCCCGCACGACCACGAGCGGCTCAGCCCCTACTCCGGGCAGCTCGGCACCGAGCTGGCCGGCATGGTCCGCGAGTACGCGGAGGCCCAGCGGTACACGTTCATGGGTCCGCTCCAGGTGAACCTGGAGAAGGCCGACGACCTGGACACCGGGCTGTACCGGGTGCGCAGCCGCACCCTCGCGGCCGAGGAGCCCCCGCAGCAGCAGTACGCGCCGCCGCAGCCGGGCTACGACCGTCCGCCGGCCGCTCCCGCCCCCGGCGCACCGTGGCAGCAGCCCGGCGCCGGCCAGTACAGCGCGCCCCCGCCGCCGGCCGCGCCCCCCGCGATGCCCCCCGGCCCGCCCGCGCCCGCCGGCGGCAACGTCCGGGCCTTCCCCGGCGCCGGCCACGGCGGCGCCGGGATGCGCCGCTGGGTCGAGGTGAACGGCGCCCGGCACCAGATCACCGGCTCGGCCTGCGTGCTCGGCCGGTCGACCGAGGCGGACGTGCGGATCGACGACCCCGGGGTCTCCCGCAAGCACGCCGAGATCCGGCCCGGCACGCCCTCGATGGTGCTCGACCTGGGGTCCACCAACGGCATCGTGGTGGACGGACAGCACACCCAGCGCGCTACGCTCCGCGACGGCTCCCGAATCGTCGTGGGCTCCACCACCATCGTCTACCGGCAGGTCGAAGGGTAGTGTCCGAATTGTTCGCGCGCCTCGCTCACCGACTGGCGGGACGGCCATGTCAGAACTGACCCTCACGGTCATGCGGCTGGGCTTCCTGGCCGTGCTGTGGCTGTTCGTCATCGTCGCGATCCAGGTGATCCGCAGCGACCTGTTCGGCACCAAGGTGAACCCGCGGTCCTCCCGTCGCGGCACGAACGCCACGGCCGCCGGCGGCGCCGCCACCGCGACCCCCGTCACCGCCGCGCGTGCCGCGGCACCGGCCCAGACCGGCCCCGCGGCGGGCCAGACCCAGGGCGGCGGGGGGCGCCGTCGCGGCGGCCCGACCCAGCTCGTCGTGGTGCAGGGCTCGCTGGCCGGCACCACGGTGGCGCTCCAGGGCCAGACCATCACGCTCGGCCGCGCGCACGACTCCACCATCGTGCTGGACGACGACTACGCGTCCTCCCGGCATGCCAGGATCTATCCGGATCAGACTGGGCAGTGGACGGTCGAGGATCTAGGCTCCACCAACGGCACCTATCTGGACCGGCAGCGCCTGACCGCGCCCACCCCGCTCCAGCCGGGCATGCCGATCCGTATCGGCAGGACCGTCATCGAACTGCGGAAGTAGTTGGCGCATGAGGGACAGCATCCCGTCCATGACCCAGAGGGGGGCACAGGTCGCATGACCCTGGTGCTGCGCTTCGCCGCCGGCTCCCACAAGGGACTGATCCGGGAGGGGAACGAGGACTCCGGCTACGCCGGGCCGCGGCTGCTGGCCGTGGCCGACGGCATGGGCGGTGCCGCGGCCGGCGAGGTCGCGTCCTCCGAGGTGCTCGGCTCGATCGTCCGGCTGGACGAGGACGTGCCGGGCGCCGACCTGCTGACCCTGCTGGGCGACGCCGTCCAGGGCGCCAACGACCGGCTCCGGCTGATGGTCGAGGAGGACCCGCAGCTGGAGGGCATGGGTTGCACCCTGACCGCCATGCTGTGGACGGGTCAGCGGATGGGCCTGGTGCACGTCGGCGACTCCCGCGCCTACCTGCTGCGCGACGGCTCCCTGGTGCAGATCACCCAGGACCACACCTGGGTGCAGCGCCTGGTCGACGAGGGCCGGATCACGCCCGAGGAGGCCGAGACCCACCCGCAGCGCTCGCTGCTGATGCGGGCGCTGGACGGCCGCGGCCAGGTCGAGCCCGACCTGTCGATCCGCGAGGTCCGGGCCGGCGACCGCTACCTGATCTGCTCCGACGGCCTCTCCGGCCCGGTCAGCCACCAGACCCTCCAGGACACCCTCGGCAGCTACTACGCGCCCGAGCAGACCGTGCAGGAGCTGATCCAGCTCGCGCTGCGCGGCGGCGGTCCGGACAACATCACCTGCATCGTGGCGGACGTCATCGACGTCGGCGCCACGGACACCATGAGCGGCCAGTTCAACGACGTCCCGGTGGTGGTCGGCGCGGTCGCCGACGCCCCGCCGTCCTCGGCCGCCGCCGACCGCTCGATCGCGGACACCCCGGCCGGCCGCGCCGCCGGCCTCGGCCGCGGCCCGCAGGGCGCCTTCGGCCCGGCCGAGGGCTACCAGGAGGGCTACGGCGCCGCGCACGGCGGCTTCGGCCCCGCCGAGGGGTACGAGGGCGAGTACGGCTCCGGCGAGCCCTCGGTGTACGGCACCGAGGACTTCGACGAGGAGCGGCCCGCGAAGCGCAAGCGCAAGGGCCTGACCGTCTCGCTGGCCGTCCTGGTCACGCTCGGCCTGCTCGGCGGCGCCGGCTGGTTCGGCTACCAGTGGACCCAGGACCAGTACTACGTCGGCACCCAGGACGACCACGTCGCGATCTACCAGGGCATCAACCAGAACCTGGCCGGTCTGAGCCTGTCCTCGGTGCACTCCTCGTACAGCAGGATCCAGCTGAAGTGGCTGCCCGAGGACCAGCAGGTCCACGTGAAGAAGACCATCTCGGTCGGCAGCATGAAGGACGCCCAGTCCACGGTCAACGAGCTCGACGGCTGGGTCCAGCTCTGCCAGCGGGCGGCGAGGGCGACCGCCCCGGCCGCACCGCCGGCCACCCAGGCGGTGCAGGCCGCGTACCTGGCCACCACGCCCACCCCGACCGAGAAGAACCGCGGCCCGGCCGCGGCGACACCGACCACCTCGCCCTCGGGCACGCCGACGCCGACCGCTCCGGGGGCACCCGCCCCGGCGCCGAACACCACCCCTCCGGTGACCGGCGCGCAGGGCGACCAGGCTCCGCTGACCGACGAGGAAATCAGCCGGGCCAACTCCTGCCCGAAGCAGTGACATCCGTGATCCGACATAGGTCCGCCCCGAGCGGGCTTGCCGGCCGTCAGGGAGCGGTCACCACGTGAGCAGCTACGACCTGAGCGAAGAAACCACCCGGTCCGGCCGGCGCCGGGCGGCCGAACGTGCCGTCCCCCGCCGCCGGGGCAACACCACGATCTCCCCGCAGGAGACGCCCAACCGGCGCAACACCGAGCTGGCCCTGCTGGTCTTCGCGGTGCTGGTGCCGGTCCTCGCGTACGCCAACGTCGGCCTCGCGATGGACGGCAAGCTGCCCACCGGCATGCTCGGCTACGGGCTCGGCATGGGCGCCCTGGCGGTGGTCGCGCACCTGCTGGTGCGCCGCTTCGCGCCGTACGCGGACCCGCTGATGCTGCCGATCGCCACCCTGCTGAACGGGCTCGGGGTGGTGATGATCTGGCGGCTCGACAAGGCGGGCAAGCTGCTCAGGGGCAACTACCCGGCGGCCGAGAACCAGCTGATGTGGTCGGCCCTCGGGATCGCCGGCTTCATCGGGGTGATGGTGCTGCTGAAGGACCACCGGGTGTTGCAGCGCTACACCTACATCTCGATGGTGGTGGCCCTGGTCCTGCTCGCCGCGCCGGCCTTCTTCCCGTCCCGGGCGGAGGACTTCGGCGCCAAGATCTGGATCCGGATGGGCAGCTTCTCCATCCAGCCGGGCGAGTTCGCCAAGATCGTCCTGACGGTGTTCTTCGCCGGCTACCTGATGGTCAAGCGGGACGCCCTGGCGCTGGCCAGCCGCCGGTTCATGGGCCTGTACCTGCCGCGCGGCCGCGACCTCGGCCCGATCGTCGTGATCTGGCTGCTCAGCCTGCTGATCCTGATCTTCGAGAACGACCTGGGCACGTCCTTCCTGTTCTTCGGCCTGTTCGTGGTGATGCTCTACGTCGCCACCGAGCGGACCAGCTGGATCCTGTTCGGCCTGCTGATGTCGGTCGGCGGCGCCGTCGCGGTCGCCTCGACCGCCAGCCACGTGAAGGTCCGCATCGACGCCTGGCTCGACCCGATGGCCGCCTTCAGCGCGAACCCGCCGAAGGGCGCCACCGAGCAGATCGGCCAGTCGCTGATGGCGCTCGGCTCGGGCGGGGTCACCGGCTCCGGCCTCGGCCAGGGCCGCTCCTGGCTGATCGCCTTCGCGGCCAAGAGCGACTTCATCCTGGGCTCCTTCGGCGAGGAGCTCGGACTGACCGGTCTGATGGCGATCTTCCTGCTGTACGCGCTGCTGGTGCAGCGCGGCCTGCGCACCGCGCTCGCCGCCCGCGACCCGTTCGGCAAGCTGTTCGCCGTCGGCCTCTCCTCGGCGATGGCGATCCAGGTGTTCGTCGTGGCCGGCGGTGTCACCGGGCTGATCCCGCTCACCGGTATGACCATGCCGTTCCTCGCCCAGGGCGGTTCGTCCGTGGTCGCCAACTGGGCGCTGGTCGCGATCCTGCTGAAGATCAGCGACAGCGCCCGCCGGCCCGGGGCCGAACCGGCCCCGGCCGCCACCGAGGGCCAGGGAGGACCCGCCCGATGAACAAGCCGATCCGCCGGGTCTCGATCTTCTGCCTCGTCCTGATCCTGGCCCTGATGGTGCGCACCAACTGGGTGCAGGGCGTCCAGGCCGAGTCCTGGGCCACCAACAAGAACAACAAGCGCCAGCTGTACGACCGCTACGCCCACCCGCGCGGCAACATCATCGTCAGCGGCCAGCCGGTCACGAAGTCGGACTTCGTCGACGGCCTGCGCTACAAGTACAAGCGCTCCTGGGTCGACGGCCCGATGTACGCCCCGGTGACCGGTTACTCCTCCCAGGCCTACGGCTCCAACCAGTTGGAGAACCTGGAGGACGGCATCCTCTCCGGGACGGACGACCGGCTGTTCTTCCGCAACACCCTGGACATGCTGACCGGCGAGCAGAAGCGCGGCGGCGACGTCGTCACCACCATCAATGCCAAGGTCCAGAAGGCGGCCTTCGACGCCATGGGCAACAAGAAGGGCGCGGTGGTCGCCCTCGACCCGAAGACCGGCGCGATCCTCGGGCTGGTCTCCACCCCGTCCTACGACCCCGGCACCTTCGCCGGCGGCGAGGCCGCCGACACCAAGGCGTGGACGGACCTCAACGCGGACCCGAACAAGCCGATGCTCAACCGGGCGCTGAAGGAGACCTATCCGCCCGGCTCGACCTTCAAGCTGGTCACCGCGACCGCGGCGTTCGAGAACGGCCGGTACCAGAGCATCGACGACGCCACGGACACGCCCGAGCCGTACATCCTGCCGAACACGACCACCCAGCTGAAGAACGAGAGCCCGAACGAGCGCTGCGAGAACGCGACCGTCAAGTCCGGGATGGACCAGTCCTGCAACACGGTCTTCGCCAAGATGGGCGCGGACCTGGGCAAGGAGCGGATGCGCGCGCAGGCCGAGAAGTTCGGCTTCAACAGCACGATCGACACCCCGGTCCGGTCCGAGAAGAGCGTCTTCCCGGACAGCCCGAGCCTGGACGGCACCGCCCAGGACTCGATCGGCCAGCACGACACCCGCGCCACCCCGCTCCAGATGGCCATGGTCTCCGCCGCCATCGCCAACAACGGCAGCCTGATGCAGCCGTACCTGGTCGACCAGGAGCGCTCGGCCACCCTGACCACCGTCTCCAAGCACACCGAGAAGCAGTTCTCCCAGCCGATGAGCCCGGCCACCGCACAGAAGATGCAGGACCTGATGGTCTCGGTGGTCGAGAACGGCACCGGCACCAACGCCAAGATCCCCGGCCTCCAGGTCGGCGGCAAGACCGGCACCGCGCAGCACGGCGAGGACAACGCGGGGCTGCCCTTCGCCTGGTTCACCTCCTGGGCCAAGACCGCGGACGGCCAGTCGGTCGCGGTCGCGGTGGTGGTCGAGGACGGTTCCCAGAACCGCGACGGCATCAGCGGCGGCCGGCTCGCGGCCCCGATCGCCAAGGCGGTGATGCAGGCCGCTCTCGGCAAGTAGGAGCGTGGATCCGAGGTGAGGGGAACGTCACGATCGCCGGCCCCGTCCGGATACCGGTCTGATATCGGCCGACGGCTGACTCCGGTCCGGTGCGGTGCGACCGGTAGCGTATCCGCCAGCAGCGGGTGTGCCCGTTGCCGCCCGCGAGGCACCGCACGGCTCGGCCGGAGAACCGGTCGCGGGCCGCGCGGCGTCACCCAGAGCGTGCGGGGACACCTACGTCACAACCTCACCGGCGGGTGAGGGAGAGGGTCTGAACTATGGAAGAGCCTCGTCGCCTCGGCGGCAGGTACGAGCTCGGCGGCGTCCTCGGACGCGGCGGCATGGCCGAGGTGTACCTCGCCCATGACACCCGACTCGGCCGCTCCGTCGCAGTGAAGACGCTCCGGGCCGACATGGCCCGGGATCCGTCGTTCCAGGCCCGCTTCCGCCGCGAGGCGCAGTCGGCCGCGTCCCTGAACCATCCCGCGATCGTCGCCGTGTACGACACCGGCGAGGACTACATCGACGGCATCTCCATCCCGTACATCGTGATGGAGTACGTCGAGGGGTCCACGCTGCGCGAGCTGCTGCACTCCGGCCGCCGGCTGCTGCCCGAGCGCGCCCTGGAGATGACCATCGGCATCCTCCAGGCCCTGGAGTACTCGCACCGGGCCGGCATCGTGCACCGCGACATCAAGCCGGCCAACGTGATGCTGACCCGGCAGGGCAACGTCAAGGTCATGGACTTCGGCATCGCCCGTGCGATGGGTGACGCCGGTATGACCATGACGCAGACCTCGGCCGTCATCGGCACCGCCCAGTACCTCTCCCCCGAGCAGGCCAAGGGCGAGCAGGTCGACGCCCGCTCCGACCTCTACTCCACCGGCTGCCTGCTCTACGAGCTGCTGACCGTCCGCCCGCCGTTCGTCGGCGACTCGCCGGTCGCGGTGGCCTACCAGCACGTCCGGGAGGAGCCGCAGCCGCCGTCCGTCTTCGACCCCGAGGTGCGCCCCGAGGTCGACGCGATCGTGCTGAAGGCGCTCGCCAAGGACCGCGACTACCGCTACCAGACCGCCGACGAGATGCGCGACGACATCGAGCGCTTCCTCGACGGCCTGCCGGTGGCCGCCGCCCAGCAGGCCGCGTACGGCATGGGCGCGGCCGGGTACGGCTACGACCAGAACGGCTACCCGCAGCAGCACGACCCGTACGGCCAGACCAACGTGCTGCCGCAGCAGCCCGGCGGCGGCCCGACCACCGTCCTGCCGCAGGCCTCCGGGCAGCCCGGCTACGGGCAGCAGGGCGGCTACCCGGACGACGGCTACGGCCAGACCTACGCCGGCGCCGCGGGCGGCGGCAACGACGGCTACGACGACGGCTACGGCCGCGGCGGCGGCGGCCGGCGCGGCGAGGACCCGCCGAAGAAGAGCAACACCTCCTGGGTCGTGCTGGCGGTGGCCGCCGTGCTGGTCCTGGTCGGCACCTTCTTCGTCGCCCAGGCGATGTTCGGCGACAAGGGCACCAAGGAGGCCGCGAAGGTCACCGCCCCGAACCTGGTCGGCAAGACCCTGGCCGAGGCCAAGACGGCCGCCGCCGGGGTCGGCCCCAAGCTCGTGGTGACCGAGGGCGACAAGATCGCCTGCCCGGACACCAACGTCAAGAAGGACCAGGTCTGCACCCAGACCCCGACGCCGGGCACCCAGGTCGCGGAGACGTCCACCATCACGGTGCAGGTCTCCTCGGGCCCGGCCAAGGCGCAGGTCCCCGGCGTGGTCGGCAAGCCCAAGGACCAGGCCGTCAAGGCGCTCGCCGACCTCGGCTTCACCAACGTCACCACCGAGTACAAGGACGACGACAACGCCGCGCAGGACACCGTCACCGCCCAGGACCCGGCGGCCAACGCGGCCGTCGACCCGAGCGCCGCGATCAAGCTGACCGTGTCGCAGGGCAAGACCAAGGTGAACGTGCCGAACGTGGTCGGCTCCCAGAAGGAGGACGCGACGGCCACCCTCCAGGGCCTCGGCTTCCAGGTGGACGCCTCGAAGACCGTGCCGGCCCCCGACCCGAGCAAGGTCAACACCGTCGCCTTCCAGTCGGTCCCGGCCAACACCAAGGCCCCGGCCAACACCAAGATCTCGCTGACCGTCTTCAAGGCGCAGGACAAGCCCCAGGTCCCGCCGCTGGCGAACGTCAAGCTGGGCGACGCCGCCAACCAGCTGAAGGCGCTCGGCCTGACCTACGTCGTGGTCAGCGGCCCCGCCGACCCGAACGCGACGGTGCAGCAGACCAACCCGCCTGCCGGCACCCAGGTCGACCCGAACACCCAGATCCAGCTGTACACCAAGGCGGCCGAGCCGCCCAAAGGGGGCGACCCCACCACCACACCCCCCAAAGGGGACCACTAAGCCTCCGATATTCCCCTGGTTCGGCTGAACCGGGGGACCAGCAGCACGGAGCACGCCCGAGGGCCCCCCGCAACGCTTGCGGCGGGCCCGCGGGCGTTCCGTACCCGG
>NZ_JBSHBN010000246.1:0-9331 GCF_053612025.1 Kitasatospora sp. NPDC054768 | reverse complement strand
CTCACCAACCGGTCCGCCCGACCCACCGACACCGCACCGGACGTCACCGACCACAGCTTGGCGCGGACGCCGGAATCGGCGAGGGCGTGCAGCAGCGCCAGTGTGGCCGGCACACCGGTCGACACCGGGGTGCCCTCGTCCTGCGGCTCCTCGACGGCGAGCAGCGAGACCACTCCCGCGAACTCGCCCCCGGCGTTCAACTCACCGATCCGCGCGGCCAGTTCCTCCCGACCCGCGCCGTCGACGGCCAGCGGAACGACCTCCGCACCGGCGGCCAGCAGCGCGCTCTCCACGCCCTCCACCGACGCACCCGCACCCGTCACCAGCAGCCAACGGCCCGACAGCCGCCCCTCCGCCGAACCCGCCAACGGCTTCCACGTCACCCGGTACCGCCAGGAGTCCACCACCGAATCCACCCGGCGCCGCTGCCGCCACGAGGACAGCACCGGCAGCAGCGAGCGCAGCGCGCCGTCCTCGTCCAGCTCCAGGGACTCCGAGAGCTCGGCCAGGTCCCCGCGCTCGACGGCGTCCCAGAACCGCGCCTCGGCCGGGTCGCCCTCGGCCGCCACGGCGGCCGCCTCCAGCCAGTAGTGCTCGCGCTGGAAGGCGTAGGTCGGCAGCTCGACCGGGCGGCCGGCGGGCAGCAACGCGGTGAAGTCGACGGGCGCACCCGCGGTCCAGGCCTCCGCCAGCGCCAGCAGCACCTGCTCGGGGCCGCCCTGGCCTCGCCGCAGCGTGCCCAGCACGGCCGCCTCGGCCTCGACCGCGTCGGCGGTCTCCTGCACACCCACCGTCAGCACCGGGTGCGGGCTGCACTCCACGAACACCGCCCGGCCACCGGCCAGCAGCGCCCGCGTCGCCTCCTCGAAGCGCACCGGGGAGCGCAGGTTGTCGAACCAGTACCCGGCGTCCATCCGTGCCGTGTCGATCGGGGTGCCGGTCAGCGTCGAGTAGAGCGGCACCGTGGACGTGGTCGGGCTGATCCCGGCCAGGTCGTCCAGGATGCGCCCGCGCAGCCGGTCGACCTGGGCGGAGTGCGAGGCGTAGTCCACCGGGATCCGGCGGGCCCGCACCCCGTTCTCCTCGCAGAGCGCCATCAGCTCGTCCAGCGCGTCCGGCTCGCCCGACACCACCGTCGAGGACGGGCCGTTGTACGCGGCCACCGAGATCCGGCCGTCGAAGCCGACGATCAGCCCCTCGGCGGTCTCCTGGCCGACCGCAAGCGACACCATGCCGCCGTCACCGGCCAGTTCGATCAGCGCCCGGCTGCGCAGCGCCACCACCCGGGCACCGTCCTCCACGGACAGCGCACCAGCCACCACCGCCGCCGCGATCTCACCCTGCGAGTGACCGATCACCGCCGACGGCTCCACACCGTGCGCCCGCCACACCTCCGCCAGCGACACCATCACCGCCCACAGCACCGGCTGGACCACGTCCACCCGGTCCAACTCCGCGCCCGAACGCAGCACCTCGGTCAGCGACCAGTCCGTGAACGGCGCCAACGCCGCCTCACACTGCGCCAACCGCGCCGCGAACACCGGTGAGGCCTCGGCGAGTTCCCACGCCATACCCACCCACTGCGAACCCTGGCCCGGGAACACGAACACCACATCACCCGGGACGACCCGGCCCCGGACCACACCCTCGCCACCGAGCACCGCGAGGCCGTCCAGCAACGCCTCCCGGTCCGCACCCAGCACCACCGCACGGTGCTCCAGACCCGCCCGCGACAGCAACGCGGACGCCACATCCGCCACCGACGCCTCCGGACGCCCCAGCACGAACTCCCGCAGCCGCTCCGCCTGCGCACCCAACGCCACCGGCGTCCGGCCCGACAGCAGCCACGGCACCGGGCCCGCGCCCGGAACAGCGGGCTCCGCCGGGCGCGGCTCGGACACGGATTCGAGGATCACATGGGCGTTGGTACCGCTGATCCCGAAGGAGGAAATACCCGCGCGACGCGGCCGGTCCGCCTCGGGCCACGGCCGGGCCTCGGTGAGCAGCTCCACCGCACCGGCCGACCAGTCCACGTGCGGGGACGGCGCGTCCACGTGCAGGGTCGCCGGCAGGACGCCGTGCCGCATCGCCAGCACCATCTTGATCACACCCGCCACACCGGCGGCGGCCTGGGTGTGCCCGATGTTGGACTTGATCGATCCCAGCCACAGCGGCCGGTCCGTGAACCGGTCCTGACCGTAGGTGGCCAGCAGCGCCTGGGCCTCGATCGGGTCGCCCAGCTTGGTGCCCGTGCCGTGCGCCTCCACCGCGTCCACCTCGGCGGCCGACAGCCCGGCGTTGGCCAGCGCCTGCCGGATCACCCGCTCCTGCGACGGGCCGTTCGGCGCCGTCAGACCGTTCGACGCACCGTCCTGGTTGACGGCGGTGCCCCGCACCACCGCCAGCACCCGGTGCCCGTTGCGCCGGGCGTCGGAGAGCCGCTCCAGCACCAGCAGGCCCACGCCCTCCGACCAGCCGCTGCCGTCGGCGGCGGCCGAGAAGGCCTTGCAGCGCCCGTCGGCGGCCAGCCCGCCCTGGCGGCTGAACTCGGTGAACACCGAGGGCGTGGCGAGGACGGTGACACCGCCGGCCAGCGCCAGGTCGCAGTCACCGGAGCGCAGCGCCTGGGCCGCCTGGTGCATGGCCACCAGGGAGGAGGAGCACGCGGTGTCCACGGTGACCGCCGGGCCCTCCAGACCGAAGGTGTAGGAGACCCGGCCGGAGGCGACGCTGCCCGCGTTGCCGGTGCCGAGGAAGCCCTGGACCTCGTCGGGGACGGCTCCGCCGCCGGTCGCGTAGTCGTGGTACATCAGTCCGGCGTAGACACCGGTCCGGCTGCCGCGCAGCGCGGTCGGGTCCAGGCCGGCGCTCTCGAAGGCCTCCCAGGAGGCCTCCAGCAGCAGGCGCTGCTGCGGGTCCATCGCCAGGGCCTCGCGCGGGGAGATCCCGAACAGGCCGGCGTCGAACCGGGCGGCGTCGTGCAGGAAGCCGCCCTCGAAGACGGTCGCGGCGCCCGCGCTCTCGCCGGCGTACACGGCGCCGACGTCCCAGCCGCGGTCGGTCGGGAAGGCGGTGATGCCGTCCCCGCCGGAGGCCAGCAGCTCCCACAGCCGGTCCGGGTCGGTGACGCCGCCGGGGTAGCGGCAGCTCATGCCGACGATCGCGATCGGCTCGTCCGGGGCGGCGGTCGTGGCGGAGGGCCCGGTGGCGGCCGGGGCGGCCGGGCGCCGGCCGAGCAGCTCGGCGCGGACGAACTCGGCCAGCACGGCCGGGGTCGGGTGGTCGAACACCAGGGTGGCGGGCAGCCGCAGCCCGGTGACCTCCTGGAGCCGGTTGCGCAGCCGGACCGCGAGCAGCGAGTCGAAGCCGAGGTCCTTGAAGGCCCGGCCGGGCTCGACGGCGGCCGCGCTCGCGTGGCCGAGGACGGCGGCGACCTCGGTGGCGAGCAGTTCCCCGACCGTCCGGGTCTGCTCGGCCTCGGTGAGCCCGGTCAGCCGGTGCGCGAGCGAGCCGGTGGCGGTCTCGGCGGCGGCGGCGCGCCGCGGGGTCGGGCGGACCAGTGCGCGCAGCAGCGGCGGCACCTCGCCGTCCGGGCCGGCGGCCGAGCGCAGCCGGATCGGCAGCAGGTGCGGGCGTGCGGAGCCGACGGCCGCGTCGAACAGGGCGAGTCCGTCGGCGTCGCCGAGCGACTCCGCGGTGCGGGAGGCCCGGGCGACCTGCTCGGTGGAGAGGTGGCCGGTCATCCCGCTGGCGCCGGCCCACAGGCCCCAGCCGAGCGAGACCGCCGCGAGGCCCGCGGCGGCGCGGCGGGCGGCCAGCGCGTCCAGGGCCGCGTTCGCCGCCGCGTAGGCCGCCTGGCCCTCCGGGCCGAAGGTGCCGGCGGCGGAGGAGAACAGGACGAACAGGCCGAGTTCGCGGTCGGCGGTCAGCTCGTGCAGGTTGAGCGCCGCGTCCACCTTGGGCCGCAGCACCCCGGCCAGCCGGGCGTCGTCGTACGAGCCGACGGTGCCGTCGTCGATCACGCCGGCCGCGTGGACGACGCCCGTGACCGGGTGTTCGGCCAGCACGGCGGCGAGCGCGTCGCGGTCGGCGGCGTCGCAGGCGACGACCGTCGCGTCGGCGCCCAGTGCCCGCAGCTCGTCGACCAGTTCGGCCGCGCCGGGGGCGTCGGCGCCCCGCCGGCCGAGCAGCACCAGTCGGCGCACCCCGTGCCGGGCGGCCAGGTGCCGGGCGACCAGGCCGCCCAGTGTTCCGGTGCCGCCGGTGATCAGTACCGACCCGGGCAGCGCGGGCGTGTCCGCGGCCGGGGTGCGGACCAGGCGCGGGAGCAGCACGGCGCCGTCGCGCAGCGCGCTGCGGGGCTCGGTGTCCACGGCGGACGGCCAGGGGCCGCCGTCCCCGGCCGGGTCGCGGTCGACCAGGACGAAGCTGCCGGGGTGCTCGGCCTGGGCCGAGGCGACCAGGCCGTGCACGGCCGCCCCCGCGAGGTCGGCGTCCGCGCCGACGGCGCCGCGGGTGAGCAGCACCAGCCGGGAGGTGCCGAGCCGCTCCTCGGCGAGCCAGTCGCGCAGCAGGCCGAGGACGGCAGAGGTGGTGGCCAGCACGGCCCGTGCGTCGTCGCCGGACGGGACCGGCAGGACGACGACGGCCGGGGTGGGCGCGCCCGCGTCGAGGGCGGCGGTCAGCGCGGCGAGGTCCGGGTGGCGGACGGCCCGCGGCAGTCCGGCGTCGTCGGCGCCGAGCACCGCCCAGCCGGTGGTGTCGGGGGTCGCGGTCGGGTCGGTCGCGGGCACCCAGTCCAGGGCGAACAGGGCGTCGTGGACGCCGCGCGCGGCGCTGCCGTCCAGGGCCTCGGGGGTGACCTCCCGGGCGGCCAGCGCGTCGACGGCGAACACGGGGGCGCCGGTGGGGTCGGCGGCCCGCACGGTGGTTCCGCCGGGGCCGCGGGTCAGGGCGACCCGCAGCGTGGTGGCGCCGACGGCCTGGAGCGAGACGCCGGTCCAGGCGAAGGGCAGCCTGGTTCCGGCCTCGGCGTCGAGGGCGGCGGCGTGCAGGGCGGCGTCCAGCAGTGCGGGGTGCACGCCGTAGCCGTCGGCCTGGACGTCCTGGGGCAGGGCGACCTCGGCGTAGACGGTGCTGCCGTCGCGCCAGGCGGCGCGCAGGCCCTGGAAGGCGGGGCCGTAGCCGTAACCGGCTTCGGTGAGCGCCTGGTAGAAGCCGGCCAGGTCGACGGGCCGGGCGCCGAGGGGCGGCCACTGGGCGTGGTCGAAGCCGGCGGCGGGCGCGTGCGCACCGAGCAGACCGGTGGCGTGGCAGGTCCACGGCGCGTCCTCGCCGGACCGGGAGGACACCTCCACGGTGCGGTCGCCCGCGCCGTCCGCCGGGCCGACGGCGACCTGGACGGCCACCGCGTCGGCCGCGGTCAGCACCAGCGGGGCCTGGAGCACCAGTTCCCGCAGCAGGGCGCTGCCGGCCTGTTCGCCGGCCCGCAGGGCCATCTCCACGAAGGCCGCGCCGGGCACCAGGGTGCGGCCGAGCACGGTGTGGTCGGCCAGCCACGGGTGGCCGGTCGTGGACAGCCGTCCGGTCAGGACGACGCCGTCGTGGGCGAGCGGGACGGCGGCCCGCAGCAGCGGGTGGCCGGCCGTCACCTGGCCGACGGCGGCGGCGTCGTGCGCCGCGAGGGGCTTGGGCCAGTAGTGCTCGCGCTGGAAGGCGTAGCCGGGCAGGGCGACGCGGCGGGCGGGCGGCAGCACCCCGGTGGCGTCCACCGGCACGCCGGCCGTCCAGAGTTCGGCGAGGACGGTCAGGAAGCGCTCGGCGCCGCCGTCGTCGCGCCGCAGGGTGCCGACCGCGGTGAGCGCGGTGCCGGCGTCCTCGGCGGTCTCCTGGAGGGCGACCGAGACCACGGGGTGGGGGCTGCACTCGACGAACACCGAGCGGCCGTCGGCGAGCAGGGCGCGGGTGGCCTGCTCGAACAGGACGGTGGAGCGCAGGTTGTCGTACCAGTACCCGGCGTCCATCCGCGCGGTGTCGATCGGCTCACCGGTCAGCGTCGAGTAGAGCGGCACCGTGGACGTGGTCGGGCTGATCCCGGCCAGCTCCGCCAGGACCCGTTCGCGCACCCGCTCCACCTGGGCGGAGTGCGAGGCGTAGTCCACCGGGATCCGGCGGGCCCGCACCCCGTTCTCCTCGCAGAGCACCAGCAGCGCGTCCAACGCGCCGGGCTCGCCCGACACCACCGTCGAGGACGGGCCGTTGAACGCGGCCACCGAGATCCTGCCGTCGAACGAGCCGATCAGCTCCTCGACCACCGCGCTGCCCGCCGCGACGGACACCATCCCGCCGTCACCGGCGAGTTCGATCAGCGCCCGGCTGCGCAGCGCCACCACCCGGGCACCGTCCTCGACGGACAACGCACCGGCCACCACCGCGGCGGCGATCTCACCCTGCGAGTGACCGATCACCGCCGAGGGCTGCACACCGTGCGCCCGCCACACCTCGGCCAGCGACACCATCACCGCCCACAGCACCGGCTGGACCACGTCCACCCGGGACAGGTCCGCGCCCGAACGCAGCACCTCGGTCAGCGACCAGTCGGTGTACGGCGCCAGCGCCGCCTCGCACGCGGCCAACCGGGCCGCGAACACCGGTGACCAGTCGGCGAGTTCCCGCGCCATGCCGACCCACTGCGAGCCCTGGCCCGGGAAGACGAAGGCCACCGAACGGCCGTCGCGCTCCTCGGCGACGCCGGTGACCACCCCGGCCCGGGCCGTGCCGTCGGCGAGTGCCGCCAGCCCGTCCAGCAGGTCGGTCCGGTCGGCGCCGAGCAGCACCGCGCGGTGCTCCAGGTCGGCCCGGGACAGCAGTGCCCGGCCGATCTCCGCCGGGGTGAGCTCGCCGTGTCCGGCCGCGAACTCGCGCAGCCGCGCGGCCTGCGCCGCCAGTCCGGCCCGGGTGCGGGCCGACAGGAACCACGGGAGGACCCCGGAGCCGGTCTCCGGGGCCGCGGCGGTCTCGGTGACGACCGGGGCGGCCTCCAGGATGACGTGGGCGTTGGTGCCGCTCATGCCGAAGGAGGACACGCCCGCGCGGCGCGGCCGGTCCACGGCCGGCCAGGGGCGCGCCTCGGCCAGCAGTTCCACGGCGCCCGCCGCCCAGTCCACGTGACCGCTCGGCGCGGCGACGTGCAGGGTGGCCGGGAGCGTCCCGTGCCGCATCGCCTGCACCATCTTGATCACCCCGGCGACGCCGGCGGCGGCCTGGGTGTGCCCGATGTTGGACTTGATCGAGCCGAGCCAGAGCGGCTCGCCGTCGCGGTCCCGGCCGTAGGTGGCCAGCAGCGCCTGGGCCTCGATCGGGTCGCCGAGGGCGGTGCCGGTGCCGTGCGCCTCCACCGCGTCCACGTCCGAGACGGTCAGCCCGGCGTTGGCCAGCGCCTGGCGGATCACCCGCTCCTGCGAGGGCCCGTTGGGGGCGGTGAGGCCGTTGGAGGCGCCGTCCTGGTTGAGCGCGCTGCCGCGCACCACGGCGAGCACCTGGTGCCCGTTGCGGCGCGCGTCGGAGAGCCGCTCCAGCACCAGCACGCCCACGCCCTCGGACCAGCCGGTGCCGTCCGCCTCGGCGGAGAACGGCTTGCAGCGGCCGTCCGCGGCGACGCCGCCCTGCCGGCTGAACTCGGCGAAGATCTCGGGTCCGGCCAGCACCGTGACACCGCCGGCCAGGGCCAGGTCGCACTCGCCGCCGCGCAGCGCCTGGGCCGCGAGGTGCAGGGCCACCAGCGAGGAGGAGCAGGCGGTGTCCACCGTGAGGGCGGGGCCCTCCAGGCCGAAGGTGTACGACACCCGGCCGGAGATCACGCTGTTCGAGGTGCCGGCGAGGACGTGCCCCTCGGCGGTGGTGGAGAGGTCGGTGCCGATCCCGTAGTACGACGTGCCGGCGCCGAGGAAGACGCCCACCTGCTCGCCGCGCACCGCGGTCGGGTCGATGCCGGCGTCCTCGAAGGCCTCCCAGGCGGCCTCCAGCGAGAGCCGCTGCTGCGGGTCCATCGCCAGTGCCTCGCGCGGGGAGATCCCGAACAGGGTGGCGTCGAACCCGGTGGCGTCCGCGAGGAAGCCGCCGCGCAGCGCGTACGGCGCGTCCGCGACCTCGGCCTCCCAGCCGCGGTCGGCGGGGAAGTCGGTCATGCCGTCGCCGCCCTCGGCGAGCAGCCGCCACAGCCGCTCCGGGCTGTCGGCGCCGCCGGGCAGGCGGCAGCTCATCCCGACGATCACGACCGGGTCCTGGTCGGTGGCCGTCGCGGCGGCCCGGACGGGCGCGGGCAGGTCACGGCCGCCGAGCAGTTCGCCGAGCAGGTACTCGGCGAGCGCGGCCGGGCTCGGGTGGTCGAAGACCAGGGTGGCGGGCAGCCGCAGGCCGGTGGCGGCCTGCATCCGGTTGCGCAGTTCCACCGAGGTCAGCGAGTCGAAGCCGGCCTCCTTGAAGGCGCGGCCGGCCGCGACGGCGTCCGGGGAGGCGTGGCCGAGCACCAGGGCGGTCTGTTCCCGGACCAGGTCGACCAGCAGCGGGAGCCGGCCGTCCGGCCGCACCCCGGCGAGCCGCTGGGTGAGGCTCGCGGCGGTCGGGGCGTCGCTGGCCCGGCGCAGCGCGGCGCCGGCCAGCGAGCGCAGCACCGGCGGCGGTCCGGCCGGGTCGTTGCGCAGCGCGGTCACGTCGAGGTTGGAGGTGACCAGGTGGGCGCGGGGCACGGTGCGGGCGACGTCGAACAGGGCCATGCCCTGGGCGGTGGTCAGCGGGGCGCCGACCCAGGCCGCCCGGGCCAGGTCGGCGCCGGTGAGGTGGCCGGTGATGCCGCTGGACTCGGCCCACAGGCCCCAGGCCAGCGAGACGCCGGCCAGGCCGCGGGCCCGCCGCTGGGCGGCGAGGGCGTCCAGGAAGCCGTTCGCGGCGGCGTAGTTGCCCTGTCCGGGCGGGCCGAGCACGGCGGCGACGGAGGAGAACAGCACGAACAGGGAGAGGTCGCGGTCGGCGGTCAGTTCGTGGAGGTGGAGCGCGGCGTCCGCCTTGGGGCGCAGGACGGTGGCGAGCTGTTCAGCGGTGAGGGCGGTGACCACGCCGTCGTCGACCACGCCGGCGGTGTGGATGACGCCGGTGAGCGGGTGCTCGGCGGGGATCGCGGTGAGCACCGCGGCCAGCGCCTCGCGGTCGGCGGCGTCGCAGGCCGCGACGGTCGCCGCTGCCCCCAAGTCCCGCAGCTCGGCGACGAGTTCGGCAGCGCCCGGGCCGTCGGCGCCGCGCCGGCTGAGCAGCAGCAGGTGCCGCACGCCGTGCC
>NZ_JBSHBN010000245.1:0-9500 GCF_053612025.1 Kitasatospora sp. NPDC054768 | reverse complement strand
CCCTGTCCCGGGTGCCCGCCCACCGGCATGTCTGGCGCGCGTGCGGTACGTCGGCGGACCTCCCCCGAGGACACGGCCGCCGTCCGTCGTTCCCCGGACAGGAGGCCGGGGCTGCGCGCGGAGCGGATGATGGGTCGGAGAACGGTCCTACTTGGGCGCCTTCTTGCCGGTGACGCCCAGGTACACCAGGGGAGCGAGGTTGGGCTTGAGGTCCTTGACCTTGACGCCCCAGGAGGTGAAGGCCTTCTGGTGCTCGGCCGCCGAGGCGAGCAGCGAGACCAGGGCCCCGGCCACGGCGTTCGGATCGAGCGACTTGTCGGCCTGACCCTTCGCCTGGAGTTCCTTGACGGCCTCCGCGAGTGGCTTGGCGACCGCGTTGAGGACCGTCATGCGGATCTTGAAGAACCGCTTGTCCCCTTCGGCGGCACCGAGCGTGACCACTCGGAGAATGGCGTCGTTCTTGCGCCAGAAGGCGAGGAATCCGTCGACCAGTTCTTCCGAAGTGGTCGGTCCGGACTTCCCTGCCCAGGACTTTCCGGCCACCAGCTCTTTGAGCTGGTCGGCGTCCTTGGCCATTTCCTCGGCGATTTCGAGGACAGCGCCCTCGACATCCGGGAAGTACTGGTAGAAGGTCGCGGGGGAGGTACCCGCCATACGGGCGACGTCGATGACCTTGACGTCCCGATAGGGCGACGTGCTGAGCATCTCGCGGAGGCAATCGAGCAGCTTCTGCCGCGTCTCCTGTCCGCGTCGCCCGGCGACGCGACCGTCGACGGTGCGAACTTGTCCTGTCATGCCGTCAGCTTACCGTGGCACGATCTTGGCGCGATTCGGTGATGCGACTATTACTCCGCACGGGGGTTGGTATAGCGGCATGAACCACTTCGGACGGATATTCACCGGGCTCCGAAGCCCCTGTTGAAGCCCCCCCGTGTGCTTTTGACCTCACAGCGTGACGGCGAGTCCGCTGAGGGGTGGTTGGGTGACAGAGCGTGACGACGGCCGAAGGGTGCGGTCCCGTCCGGAAGTGGACGGTCCGGGGCTCCGGGCGCAAGCCGCCCCCGGAGCGGGCGTCAGGATCCGGCCGTTCCGTCCTCGCTGGTCAGAGGGCTGTCGGGGGGTCGGTCCGGGCCCGGACGACGGGTTCCGGGGGGTGGGGGAGGTTGGATATGCGTAGGACGGCATTGGAGAATCGGGTCCGGCACCACGCGGCGGGTGCGGACAACGGGGAGGTGGCAGCGGAGTGGACCAGCTGACGGCGCACGATCCGAGGCGGATCGGGCCCTTCGAGGTGCTGGGGCGGCTCGGCGCGGGTGGGATGGGACTGGTCTACCTGGCGCGTTCCGCGTCGGGGCGGCGGGTGGCCATCAAGACCGTGCGGGGTGAGCTGGCCGAGGACGAGCTGTTCCGGGTCCGCTTCGCCCGGGAGATCGCGGCGGCCAAGACGGTCGGCGGCTTCTACACGGCGGCCGTGGTGGACGCGGACGCGGACGCCCGGGTGCCCTGGCTGGCCACCGCGTACATCCCGGCCCCCTCGCTGGAGGACCTGGTCGAGGACTGCGGCCCGCTGCCGGTGGAGGCCACCCGCTGGCTGGTCGCCGGCATCGCGGAGGCCCTCCAGTCCATCCACGCGGCCGGGCTGATCCACCGCGACCTCAAGCCCTCCAACGTCCTGGTGGTCGAGGACGGCCCGAAGGTGATCGACTTCGGCATCGCCGCCGGGGTGTCCAGCACCCGGCTCACCATGACCAACGTCGCGGTCGGCACCCCCGCCTACATGTCCCCCGAGCAGGCCCGGGACAGCCGTACCGTCCGGGGCGCCAGCGACGTCTTCTCGCTCGGCTCGCTGATGGTCTTCTGCGCCACCGGGCACCCGCCCTACCGGGGCTCCAACCCCGTCGAGACGGTGTTCCAGCTGCTGCGCGAGGAGCCGGACCTGACCGGCATGCCGCCGGAGCTGATGGACCTGGTCCGCGCCTGCATGCAGCAGGCCCCCGAGCGCAGGCCCACCCCGGCGCAGATCCAGACCGAGCTGGCCCCGCACCTCTTCTCGCGGGACGACGCCTCCGGCGAGGCCGGGGAGTGGCTGCCGGCCAACGCGCTGGAGCTGATCGAGCGCAAGCGGGGCCGCCGTCCGGCCGCCCCGCCGTCGCGCCCGCCGGCCGGCCCGGCCCAGCCGCCCCCGCATCCCCAGGGCCCGCCCGCGCACGTCCCGCCCGCGCACGTCCCGCCGCAGCACCTCGGCCCGGCCGACCCGCGCACCAACCCGGGCGGGCGGCACGCCCAGCCGCCGGCCGGGCCGGTGCACAGCCTGCCGCAGCCGGGCCCGCACTCGGACGCCGAGATCCCGACCGCGAAGATCGCCTCCCCGAACCGGCACCGGGCGCCGACCGGCGGCTCCGTCGAGGTGCAGCTGTCCGGTGCCTCGGTGCGGATAGGCCCGGGGCCGCGGGCCGAGTACGAGCAGCCCGGCCCGAGCACCGCCCCGGCCACGACCGACTGGGTCCGCCGGGCCCCCACCCCGCCGCCCGCGCCGGTCGCCCGCTGGCGCCCCTGGCGGTTCCGGATGTCCAACGACGTCTGGGGCACCCCGGTGGTCGCGGACGGCACGCTCTTCGTCTCCAGCTTCGAGGTGCACGCGCTGGACATCGCCTCCGGCGAGCGCCGCTACAAGACCCGGGACGTCGCCTGGGCGCTCGCGGTGGACGCCGGACGGGTGCACGCGGCGGACGGCCCGCACCTGTACACCGTGGACGCCGCGGACGGCACCGAGCGCTGGCGCACCTCGCTGGACGGCTGGGTCTACTCGCTCTCCGCCGCCGACGGCGTGCTCTGCTGCGGCATCAGGGGCGGCGGCGTCCAGCTCCGCTCGGCCGCCAACGGCGCCGAGCTGTGGCGCGCGGACGACGCCCAGCCGGACTACGAGAACCCGCAGTCCGGCCCGGTCCTGGTGGGCGGCGCCGCCTACTACTACGGCGGCGGGCGGCTGCGCTGCGTCGACCCGCGCGGCGCGGGCCTGCGCTGGTCCTTCCCGGTCGGCGAGGACGTGCCCTCGCACCCGGTGGAGCGCGGCGGCGTGCTGTACGTGTCGGCCGGCACCCGGGTGTACGCGCTGGACGCCGCCAGCGGGGCGGAGCGCTGGCGCTTCGAGGCCCCGGTGGTGCTGTTCACCCCGCCCGCCCTGGACTCCGACGCGGTCTACGTGGCCGACTACCTGGGCACGGTCTACGCGCTGGACGCGGCCACCGGCCTGGACCGCTGGCGCGGGGTCACCGGCCGCCGCCAGGGCGCCGACCCGGTGGTGGTCGCGGACGGCATGGTGCTGGTCGGCAACGGCGAGGTGCTGTACGCCTTCGAGGCGGCCGGCGGCCGGGAGCGCTGGCGCTACACCGCCCGCGGGGAGATCGTCGGCTCCCCGGCGGTGGCCGACGGCCTGGTGCACCTGGGCAGCCGGGACCACTCGCTGCACACCCTGGACCTGGCGAGCGGTCAGCTGCGCTGGGAGCTCGGCACCAAGGGCGAGCTCACCGGCTCGCCGGTGGCGGTCGGCGGCCGGGTCTTCGTCGGCTCCAAGGACCGCTGCGTGTACGCGCTGGACGCCTTCTACGGCACGGCGGTGCCCGCCCGCTGAACCGCGGGGCGGACACCGCCGGGTCGGCGCCGCCGGAGCGGCGGCGCCGGGTCGTGCCTCAGGCCTTGCGGGCCCCGGGGTGGCGGCTGCACCAGCCGTCCCACGCGGAGGAGACCATCTCCGTCACGTCGTGACGGGCGGTCCAGCCCAGCTCGCGGTGGATCAGGTCGGCGGAGGCCACCACGCGGGCCGGGTCGCCGGCGCGGCGCGGGGTCACCTCGGCGGCGGTGTCGTAGCCGGTGACCTTGCCGATCACCTCCAGCATCTCCTTGACGCTGACGCCCTCGCCGCGGCCGATGTTCAGCACCAGGGAGGTCGCGCCGGCCGGGTCGGCGGCCATCCGCTGGGCGGCCGCCACGTGCGCCGAGGCGATGTCGGAGACGTGGATGAAGTCGCGGACGCAGGTGCCGTCCGGGGTCCGGTAGTCGTCGCCGAAGATCCGCGGGGCCTCGCCGGCGGTGAGCCGCTCGAAGACCATCGGGATCAGGTTGAACACCCCGGCGTCGGAGAGCTCGGGGGAGGCGGCGCCGGCCACGTTGAAGTAGCGCAGGGCCACGGTGGACATGCCGTGGGCCTTGCCGGCCGCGGCGACCAGCCACTCGCCGGTCAGCTTGGTCTCGCCGTACGGGCTCATCGGGGCGCAGGGCGTGGACTCGGTGACCAGGTCGACGTCCGGCATGCCGTAGACCGCGGCGGAGGAGGAGAAGAGGAAGCGCTTCACCCCGCCCTCGGCGGCGGCCTCCAGGACGGTCTGGAGGCCGATCATGTTCTCGCGGTAGTACAGGAAGGGCTGCTCGACGGACTCGCCGACCTGCTTCTTGGCGGCGAAGTGCAGGATGCCCTCGACGCCGTGTTCGCGGATCGCGGCGTCCAGGGCGGCGCGGTCCAGGGTGGAGCCCTCGATCAGGGGGACGCCGGCCGGCAGCCGGGAGGCGTCGCCGGTGCTGAGGTCGTCCAGGACGGCGACGCGCTCCCCGGCGTCGAGCAGCTGTCGGACGACGTGTCCGCCGATGTATCCGGCACCGCCGGTGATCAACCAAGTCATGTGCCGATCCTAGGCGTTCGGATTCGATCGCCACGTTCGGGCGAGTCGAGGCCGCAAAGCGGACAAAACGGTGAAAAGCTGAGCAGGATTTCCGTGCGTCCACACCTGCGCCCGTTCGGCGCGGTGACGAATCGGAGGCAGCCAGGTGCGCCGTCACAAGGAACACGCCAACCCCCTGCCCGCCGGGCCGCGGCCGATCGGGCCGAGGCCGCCGGGCGGGCGGCTGCCGGGGGCCGTCGCGGTGGCGCTGGCGGCCGTGCTGGCACTGGCCGGGTGCAGCAGCGGCACGTCCTCCTCGTCCACCGTCGCCGCCACCGGTTCGTCCCCGGCGGCCGGCTCCCCGCAGGCCGCCTCGTCGTCCGGCCAGTCGAACGGCGGGACCCAGTTGCAGGACGCCTACCAGGCGGTGATCGCCAACGTGCTGCCCTCCGTGGTGCAGATCACCACCGGCGACAGCCTCGGGTCCGGGATCGTCTACGACGACAAGGGCGACATCGTCACCAACGCCCACGTGGTCGGCACCGCGACCACCTTCACGGTGACCCTCGCCAACAGCACCACGGCGCTGGACGCCGGCCTGGTCGCCAGCTACCCCGACTCCGACCTCGCGGTGATCCGGCTGAACAACCCGCCGAGCGGTCTCAAGCCGGCCAGCTTCGGCGATTCGGGCAAGGTCCAGATCGGCCAGATCACCCTCGCCATGGGCAGCCCGCTGGGCCTCTCCAGCAGCGTCACCCAGGGCATCGTCTCGGCCATCGGGCGGACCGTCTCCGAGCCCCAGGGGCCGGGGTCGCCGGGCGCCACGATCAGCAACATGGTGCAGACCTCGGCGGCGATCAACCCGGGCAACAGCGGCGGTGCGCTGGCCGACCTGGACAGCAAGGTGATCGGCATCAACACCCTCGCCGCGACCGAGCCGCAGACCAACGGCGCCGCCGCCCCCGGCATCGGCTTCGCCATCCCGGCGAGCACCATCACCAACATCGCCGACCAGCTGATCAAGCAGGGCAAGGTGACCAACTCCGGCCGGGCCGCGCTCGGCATCACCGCCCGGACCAGCTTCAACCAGCAGTTCCAGCCCTCCGGCGCGGTCATCGTGGAGGTCACCCCGGGCGGGGCGGCGGCCTCGGCGGGGCTCCAGGCCGGGTACGTCATCACCAAGATCGGCGACACCCAGGTGGACTCGCTGAACGCGCTCACCACCGCGCTCGCCTCGCTCAGTCCGGGCACCAAGGTCACCGTCACCTACACCCGCAACGGCGCCACCAAGACCGCCGACGTCACCCTCGGAGAGCTGGCAGCCGCCCAGACCTCGCCCTGAGCCCCGGTACGGGGACGCCGGGCCGCACGCCGCGCAAGGGTTCAGCGGGCCGGGTGCCGTACCGGACCGGCGCCGGGACCTCGTCTCCGCCTCGACGAGGTCCCGGCGCCCTGCCGTGTCCGGGGGAGCGGGCGCTCAGCGGCGGGCGGCGCGGGTGCGCCAGGGCAGCTCGACGGTGACGGTGGTCGGGCCGCCCTCGGGGCTGTCCACCAGGAAGACCCCGTCCACCGCGCGGATCCGCTCGGCCAGCCCGGCCAGTCCGCTGCCCGGGTAGGGGGCCGCGCCGCCCTTGCCGTCGTCCTGGACCAGCACCATCAGCTGGTGCTCCGAGCGCCAGACCTCGACCGAGGCCGAGCGGGCGCCGGCGTGCTTGGAGACGTTGGTCAGCAACTCGCTGACGGTGAAGTAGGCGATGCCCTCGACCGCCGAGTCGGGGCGCTCGGGCTGCCCGTCCGGGCCGGTCAGGTCGACGTTCACCCGGACCCCGCCGGGCACGGTGCAGCGGGCGGCGACCGAGGACAGCGCGGCGTCCAGGCCGCGGTCGGTGAGCACCGCCGGGTGGATGCCGCGGGCCAGGTCGCGCAGCTCCTGGAGGGCCAGCTTCACCTCGCCGTGGGCGTTGTCGACCATCCTGGCGGCGGCCGCCATGTCGTCCTCGGACTCCACCTCGCGCAGCCGCTCCTTGGCCATGCCGAGGTCCATCGCCAGCGCGACCAGCCGGGCCTGGGCCCCGTCGTGCAGGTCGCGCTCGATCCGGCGCAGGTCGGCGGCGGCGGTGTCGACCACGGTGCCGCGGTCGTCCTCCAGCTCGCGCACCCGCTCGGCCAGGGCGCCCGGGAAGAGCAGCGACTCGATCAGGATGCGGTCCACCGCGGCCAGCCCGCGGACCACCCAGGGCAGCACCGGCCAGAGCGCGATCACCGAGATCAGGGTCAGCGCGAAGCTGAGCACGCCCCAGGGCAGCATCAGCACGTTGTAGAGCGCCGAGCGCCAGTTCAGCAGGTCGGTGAGCTGGGCGATGGTGTAGCCGACCATCCCCGGGCGGCGCGGTTCCACCGGCTGCGGCTCGTCGATCCCGGAGTCGTAGGCCGACCGCGCCCGCCGCCGGCCCAGCGCGCCCAGGGAGCGCGAGAGCGCCAGGCCGCCGGCCAGCAGCGGCAGGCCGATCACGGTGATCGACATCCCCAGGCCGACCGAGAGCGTGGCCACGGCCAGCACGAAGCCGAAGATGCCGAGCGGCAGGTTGAGCAGCAGTCGTCCGACCTGGTGCCACATCCTCTTGCCGTACAGCGGTGGGCGCTCCATCCGAGCGTCCTGCTCCTTGATGGCGTCCACGGCGCGGTGCAGCGGCTTCATCGGATCTACCGTCCCTCTTCGTCGTGCGGCTGGACCAAGCTTCCCGAACGGCGGGCGGGGGATGCCATGGGGGTGATACATCTTCCCGGTCGGGGGTTAACCCCACCCCCGGGCCCGGTCGCCGGCGGTCCGCCACGGTGTCCACCGGCCGTCTTGCGGACCGAGCAGGTTTCGGGCGGAGCGGAGCGGTCCCCTTAGACTCACGCTTTGGCCATCGTTAGGCCCGTGAGAGTAAACGTCGTAGAACTGTCCTTAGGGCGGGTTCTCGGTCGAGGTGGAGGCGAAGGCATGGAGGGGAAGCACGCGGCTGCCGTCGCGGCCGACCCGGCGGTCGGCAGCGGCTACTTCGACGCGTACGCCGCGATGGGTCTGCTGGCCGTCGTCGGGGTGCTCTTCGTCGCCGTGGCGTTCACCGCCAACCGGCTGCTGCGACCCGTGGTGTACTCGCCCGAGAAGCTCCTCACGTACGAGTGCGGAGTGGACCCGGTGGGCGAGGACTGGGCGCACACCCAGATCCGCTACTACGTGTACGCCTTCCTGTACGTGATCTTCGCGGTGGACGCGATCTACCTGTTCCCCTGGGCGACCGTCTTCGCCACCGCCGGGTACGGCGCCGGAACCCTGATCGAGATGTTCCTGTTCATCGGCTTCCTCGCGGTCGGGCTGCTCTACGCCTGGAAGAAGGGCGTTCTGGAATGGACGTGACGCACTCCCACTCGCACGGCGGCGCCGAGGGCGGTCCCGTTCCGCTCGGCCTGCCGGACCCCGCGCGCCCCGGCGCCGTCGAGCGCCGCGGCATCGGCCCGCTGGCCCGGCTCGCGCCGGACCCGGTCAAGGTGGTGCTCAACTGGGGCCGCCGCTACAGCCTCTGGTGCTTCAACTTCGGCCTGGCCTGCTGCGCGATCGAGTTCATCGCCGCGTCCATGGCCAAGCACGACTTCATCCGGATGGGTGTCATCCCGTTCGCGCCCGGACCCCGGCAGGCTGATCTGATGATCGTCTCCGGGACGGTGACCGACAAGATGGCGCCCGCCGTCAAGCGCCTCTACGAGCAGATGCCGGAGCCGAAGTACGTCATCTCCTTCGGCGCCTGTTCCAACTCCGGCGGCCCGTACTGGGACTCCTACTCGGTCACCAAGGGCGTGGACCAGATCATCCCGGTGGACGTCTACGTACCCGGCTGCCCGCCGCGGCCGGAGGCGCTGCTCCAGGGCATCCTCAAGCTCCAGGAGAAGATCGCCGCCGAGTCCCTGCCGGACCGCTACGCGGCGCCCGCGTCGGCGCTGCGCCGTCCGCTGGTGACCGGGCCCTCGCACGGCACCGGGACGGGCTCCGGGGACGTTCCCGAGGCCGGATCCCCGACCGGGGCGCCGGCCGGCTCTTCGACCGAGGGAGGGGTCTCGTGACTTCCGCCGAGCAGTGCGCGGCGTCGGTCGGGGAGTGGGCGACCGGCGCCGAGGCGTACGGGCTGATCACCGTCGACGTCCCGGCCGAGAACTGGATCGAGGCGCTCACCAACGCCCGGGACGTCCTGGGGCTGGGCTTCTTCGACTGGCTGAGCGCCGTCGACGAGCTCGCCGAGGGCTTCTCCGTGGTCGCGCACCTGGCCGCCGTCGAGGCGCCGGGCGTGCGACACCTCGCGCTGCGAACCCGGGTGCCGCGCGACAGGGCGGCGCTGCCGACCGCCGTCGCCGTCTACGCCGGTGCCGCCTGGCACGAGCGCGAGACCCACGAGATGTTCGGCATCGACTTCCCCGGGCACCCCTACCTCGCCACCCTGCTGCTGCCGGACGGCTTCGAGGGGAACCCGCTGCGCAAGGAGTTCGTGCTCGCGGCGCGGGTCGCCAAGGACTGGCCGGGCGCCAAGGAGCCGGGCGAGTCCGATCACGGCGGCGGGCCGGCCCGGCGCAAGATGCAGCCGGCCGGCGTGCCGGACCCGAACGAGTGGGGGCCGCTCAAGGGCACCCTGCCGCCGGTCGCCGAGCGGCCCGCGCGCGGTGCGCGGGCGGCGGGCGCGGCGGCGCGGACGCCCCGGGCGGGCGCGGCCGGCGGTGCCGCCGCTGCCGGTGCTGCAGCCGCCGCAGAGGGCGGCCCTCCGGTGGGGGCGGACCGGCCGCGGCGGACACGGTAGGTGTCCGCGGGGTCGG
>NZ_JBSHBN010000244.1:7017-9617 GCF_053612025.1 Kitasatospora sp. NPDC054768 | reverse complement strand
GACAGCGGGGGGGGGGGCGGCACCCCGCTGCCGCCCCCGCCGCCCACCACCGGCGGCTCCGCCTTCCCCGGTGCGCGGTACTTCGGCCCCGGCCAGAACAACGACCACGTCCGTCTGCTCGGCGAACAGCTGGTCCGCAAGGGCTTCGGCGGCTCGTACGGCGTCGGCCCCGGCCCGCGCTGGACGGAGAGCGACCGCCGCGCCGTCCAGGCCTTCCAGCAGGCCCAGGGCTGGCGCGGCAGCGAGGCCGACGGCTACCCGGGCCCCGACACCTGGCGCCGGCTCTTCTCCTGACGGCCCCGCCGGGGCACGGTGCCCTCCCGGGCACCGCGCCTCAGCGCCGCCCCGACATCCAGTGGAAGAGGCCCATCCCGACGCTGGTCGCCAGGTTGAAGCTGGACACTCCCGGCTGCATCGGCACCGCCACCAGGTGGTCGGCGCGCGCCTTGAGCTCCTCCGACACGCCGTGCCGCTCGGTGCCGAAGACCAGCAGCGCCTCGTCGGGGAACGGCACGTCCCGGATGTCCGCCCCCTCCGGATCCAGCACGTACAGGGGCCCGTCCGGCAGTTGCTCCGGATCCAAGTGCTCGACCGCGGTCGCGAAGTGCAGTCCCGCGCTGCCCCGCAGCACGTTCGGGTGCCACGGATCCAGGTCCCCGGTGGTCACCACCCCGGTGGCACCGAACCCCGCCGCCAGCCGGATCACCGCCCCGACGTTCCCCAGGTTGCGCGGATTCTCCAGCACCACCACCGGCGCCGTCCGCGGCCGGCGGGCCAGCACCGCCCGGTTCGCCCGCGCACCGGGCCGCACCGCCGACGCGGCCACCCCCGTCGGGTGCAACCGCGGCACCAGCCCCCGCAGCACGGCCTCCGGCACCTCCACCGCGAGCCCCTCCAGCGCCGGCACGACATCCGGCGCCAGCTCACCCGCCAACGCCAGCAGAGCCGCCCGGTCGGCGGTCAGCACCCGCCGCACCTCGCCCCCGAACCGCAGCGCGTGCTTCAGCGCGTGGAACCCGTCCAGCAGCACCGCCCCCGGCTCCCGCTCGGCCGCCCGCCAGGCCCGCACCAGCTCGTCCTCGTCCATGGCGGTCACTCTGTCACCCGCCCCGGACCCGGCTCACCGGGCCGCCCGGCCGCGGCGATCACCTCGTCGAAGCCCAACGCGCGCCCCGGCGGTCCGTCCGGTTCGCCGGCCAACCCGGCCAGCGCGAGGTCCAGGTGCCGGTGGACCAAGGAGCCGTCCGCGTCCAGCGCCGCCAGCGCCCCCGGCAGCGGACGGGACACCCGGACGCAGAGCAGCACCAGGTCCCCCATCCCCACGTCGGGGCGCAGCCGCCCGGCCTCCCGCGCGGCCCGCAGCAGCCCCTCGACCGCCACGACGGTGCCCCGGCGAACCGCCACCAGCTCCTCGTCCACCACCAGGTGCTCCAACAGCACCACGATCGCCGCCCCCATCCGCAGATCGGCGGCGGCGTGCACGAAGCGGCGCAGCGCCAGGTACGGATCCGGCTCGGCCGCCCGCGCCTGCTCGGCGGCCTCGGTGAGCCGGGCCAGCAGGTCGGTGACCAGTTCGCGGACCAGCGCCTCCCGGTCGGGGAACCGCCGGTAGAGCGTGCCCGGGCCGACCCCGGCCCGCCGCACCACCGCGTCCAACGGGGCGTCCGGACCCCGCTCCAGGAACACCTCGCAGGCGGCGTCCAGGATCCTGCGCCGGCTGCGCTCCGCGTCGGCCCTCATCCACAACTCCCTAACCGGAGAAAATCTCTCCCCCTATGCTAGCGTCACCAGAAGCGGAGAAAATTCCTCCGCCTTCTCGCCCTCTTCAAGGAGCGACGCCATGCAGCCCGGCCTCACCATCCGCACCGAGATCGACGGCACCCCCCACCCCCGGGAGGCCGTCCTCGCCTGGGAACTCGACCGCGCCCGCGCCGCCCTGCGCCTGCTCAAGCAGCGCCTCGGCGACGACCGGACGCGCGAACTGCTCACCCCCGACACCACCGCCGCCGACACCGCCCTGGCCGGCTGGGCCCGGGCCTCCGCCGGCCGCCGGCGCACCGCCGTCACCGAACTCACCGCCACCGGCATCGACGCCGACACCTTCCTCACCTGGTGGCAGTCCCGCCTGCAGACCGGCGACCGCGCCGCCCTGCTCGCCGCCAACCCCGAGCACTACCTCGCCGACTCCACCGGCGAGCAGGTCGAGATCATCGAAACCATCGGCACCGGCCCGGCCCGCTTCTTCCTCCACTTCCACCACGACCTCCCCGGCGACGACACCTTCCCGGTCCGCATCGGCGGCACCGGCACCCTCGCCGACGGCACCGAGGTCCTCCGCGTCCTCCACGAATTCGCCGACACCCCCGACGGCCTGCGCATCCGCCTCACCGTCCAGTTCCCGGAAGCCGCCCCCGACCTCCTCCCCACCGGCCACCAGTGGCACTTCGCCTGCGAGTTCACCAACTGGCTCCAAGCCGCCCACGCCGCCTGACCCCAACACCCCCACCCCCACCCGCCCCCCCCCCCCGGCCACGCGGGCCCCGCCCCCCCCCCCCGCCGGGGCCCCCCCCCCCCCCCGCCGCCGGCCCCCCCGCCCGCGC
>NZ_JBSHBN010000244.1:0-7008 GCF_053612025.1 Kitasatospora sp. NPDC054768 | reverse complement strand
ACCCCAACCCCCACCCCCACCCCCACCGAGAGGAGCACCCCCACCCCCCAGCGCGAAAGGTGCCCCACCCCCCAGCGCGAAAGGTGCCCCACCCCCAGCGCGAAAGGTGCCCCACCCCCAGCGCGAAAGGTGCCCCTCCCTCCCCAGCGAGAGGGACGCGCTGCGGAAGGGGGCGGCGCAGGGGGTGGGTGCGGAGAGGGGCGTGACGGGTGATTTTCAGACTGCCAACGGTCTCAACGCCCCACCCCTCGGAGTGGGCAGTCTGAAAATCATCCAGCCCCCGGAGCACCCACCCCCGGAGCCGCCCCCGGCCCCCCACCCTCCCGAGAGCCACCCTCCCGAGAGCCCCCCTCCCGAGAGCCCTCCCCCGCAGAAGACCCCCGCAGAGCCCGCTCCAAATCCCGCAAAGCCTGCCCCACCAACCGGGTCCCCGCCCTCACCACATCCCGCTGCACCCCCGCCGGCGCCCCCGCCAGCCCCTCCTCCAACCACACCTGGGCGTCCCGCACCGCCCCGAACTCCACCGTCCGCCCCGTCAGCATCGCCCCCGCCGCGAGCGCCGTCGCCAGCCGCAGCTCCTCCGCGTACGCCCCCGCCCCCGGCACCGGCTCCGCGTCCCCCGCCGGCAGGTGGGCCTCCAGCAGCACGGCCGCCCGCCCGAGGGCCCCGACCGCCGCCCGGGCCCGGTCGATCTGGCGCCGGCTCACTCCGGCCAGCCCGGATTCGTGCCGCCCCGGTTCGGCGTCGGCCCGCTGCATCGCCTGGAACAGTTCGGAGCGCGCCTCCCGGGAGTCCAGCAGCGCGCTGCGCACCACCCGTCCGCGCGGCGCCGCCGGCTCCTCGTAGCAGGCGATCACCGCCGCCGCGTACCGTCCGGCGGCCGCCAGCCATTCGGCGAGCCGTTCGCCGAGCCGGGCGGTCTGCCAGGTCGGGAAGAGCGCGTACGTGACGAGTGCGATCGATCCGCCGAGCAGGGTGAGCCCGACCCGTTCGAAGGCTGTCACCAGCGGGTTGCCCTCCTGGAGTCCGAGCAGGAACACCACGTACGTGGAGATCCCGACCGTGGTGAGCGCGTACCCGGTGCGGAACGCCAGGTACGACCCGCCGATGCAGATCACCGCCAGCGCGGCCAGCACCCATTGCCCGGGGTGGGCGAGCTGCACCACGAGCGTCGAGACGGCGACTCCGACCACCGTTCCGGCCAGCCGGGCGACGCCCCGGCTGTAGGTCTGGGCGAAGTCCGGCCGCATCACCATCGCGGCGGTCATCGGCGCCCAGTACCCGTGGTGGAATCCGGCGAGCCGGGCCAGCAGGTAGGCGACGGTGACCACGCCGGCGAGCCGGACGGCGTGCTGGAAGATCGCCGAGCGCGGGTGCAGCTGCCGCCGCACGGCCCGTGCCGCGACCGGCAGCATCCGGGCGATGGTGGGCTTGCGCAGCGCCCCGCCGGCCCCGACGACGGGGGTGGTGATGGTGTCCTCGTCGTTGCGGTCCAGGGTGTCCGCGGCCTTCCGCAGCAGCCCGCCGAGCCGCCGGGCGGAGCGCCGGGCCGCGCCCTGGAGCCGCGGCCCGTCGTCGGAGCCGACCAGGGTGAGCGACGGCGCGGAGCGGGGGAGCCGGACGGGGTCGCCGGTGCGGATCGCCCGGGCGAGGGCGTCCATGACCTCGGCGGCGGCGGCCAGCACTTCCCGGGCCCGGTCCCGTCCCGGCCCTTCTTCGGGGGCGCCCACCTTGGGGTCGGCGAGTGCGGCGAGGGTGGGCCGGATGCGCTCGGCGATGCCGCGCAGTCCGCGCAGCTCGGGTGGCCGGTGGCGGTCCTGCCAGGGGGTGAGGGCGGCGGCGTGGCGGGCCGTCATGAACGGCTCCGGGTCGACGTGCGCGGTCGGGTCCTGTCGCAACCGGCGTGCGTAGTCGGCGAGTTCGGCGTAGGTGTCGGCGAGGGCCTCCCGTTGGGCGGTCCAGCTGCCGATCGGCCAGACGGTGATGACGGTGGCCTGGGCGACTCCGCCCAGGGCGGCGACGAGCCCGTGGCCGAGCGCGGTGACCGTGCTGACCGGGAGTTGTACGACGATCAGCATCACCGAGACGGTGTTGGTGGCGACCACTCCGGCGGTGGGCCCGATCGCCCAGGCCAGTCCGGCGCCGAAGGCCCACACCGCGAGCAGCACCGGGAACAGCCCGGGGACGCCGGCGGCCAGGTAGCCGAGGAAGGTGCTGATGCCGAGTCCGGCCCCGGCGGCGACGGCGAGGCTGGCCCGGGGCCGGAAGCTGCGCTGGAAGGTGGCCGAGCCGGCGATGAACGCGCCCATCGCGGCCGAGGTGGCGAGCGCGACCCCGCCGAGCGCGAGGGTGGGGAAGAGCACCAGCGCCACCGCGACGGCCCCGCGCACCGCCCGCTTGGGGTCGGTGAGCGCCCGGTCCAGGGTGAGCCCGGTCCGCGCGGTGTCACGAAGTGCGGCGAACCAGGACATAGCGACATCCTAGGCCGGATACCTCCGCCGGATCCGGCTCAGCCGCGCCGCCGCCCACAGCAGTGCCCCGGTCGGCAGGAACACCGCGTCCGCCGCGATCATCGCGAGCGAGAAGACCGGCAGCCCGAGCACGACCGCGATCCCCGCGTGCTCCAGCATCATGACGGCCAGCAGGCCGTTCTTGACCCGCCGGTCGAGCAGCGTGAACGGGAACGCCACCTGGAGGATCACGGTGCCGTAGGAGATCAGGAAGACCGGCAGCAGCGCCGAGCCGACCAGCGCGGACAGCCCCGGCCAGGGCGTGAAGTAGTCCAGGTGCAGCGGGTAGTACAGCGCGGTGCCGTCCTGCCAGCGCGAGCCCTGCACCTTGTACCAGCCGGCCGTGGCGTAGATCAGCACCACTTCGACGGCGATCACCAGCATCCCGCAGTTGTGCACCATGTTCGCCAGCGCGTCGAGCACCGCCCGCGGCTCGCCGTCGGGCCGCAGCCGGCCGAGCGTCCACCAGAGCCCGGCCGCCGTCCAGAGCGCCCAGAACAACGGCGACCAGCCGAGGTACGGGAAGGCCCGGTCGGTCCAGGTCAGGGTGTCCCCGGCGAAGCCGCCGAACTGACAGGCCGCCAGGACGGCTCCGAGCACCGCCCAGAGCACCACCCCGGTCCGCCCGGGTCCTCGGCGCCGGGCGTCCAGCGACCAGACCTCGGCGCAGCGGGTGAAGACCAGGTAGACCGCCATCAGGTGGACGACGTTGTCACCGCCGTCGCCGAGGAAGACGTCGCGGTTCTGCAGGGACAGCACGGTGACCAGGAACAGCACCGTGCTCGCCCTGGTCCGCCAGCCCAGCAGTACGGCCAGGGCGGCCAGCACGGCCAGGTGGTAGACCAGCTCGGACCAGAGCCGGCCGCCGAACCAGGGCAGCACGGTGAAGGCCCCGTTGTCGGCCAGCAGCTGGTCGGCCAGCTCCGCCGACCAGGGGGAGAGGTCGCCGTACAGCACCCGCCGGTGCGGCCACTCGCGCAGCAGGTAGGCCAGCCAGACCAGTCCGAAGCCGATCCGCACCACCGCCGCCTGGTGGCGGCCGAGCGCCCGTCCGGTGAACGCCTCGGCGGCCCGCCCGAGCGGTGCCCGCGGCCCGCGTGCCGTCCCCGCCGCCCCGGACTCCACCGGCCGCGCGGCCCCGGTCTGCCGGGGCACCCCGCCGTCCGGCCCGGCCCCGCCCGGTGCCGCCCCGCCCGGTGCCGTGGCCCGCACCGTCGCCTCGTTCATCCGAGCAGCCCCCGGTAGTCCTCGTCCGTCACCGGCCACCACGGCAGCTCCCGCACCCGGGGCGCCGCCGGCGCGGGCTCGCCGCTCCAGGACGGCGGCGGGACGGTGGCCGCGGTCGACCGGAACTGGATCTCCACGATCCGCCCCCCGTCCGCCTCCCGGCCGATCCGCTGCAGGGCGATCCGCTTGAGGTACTGCTCGGCGAGCCTGCCGCGCGGGGAGGCCGGGGTCTCGTCCTGCGGGTTGTGCGAGCCGTCGTAGAAGTCCCAGGCCCGGCGCAGCAGGTTCTGCTCGACGTGGCTGGGCGCCGGGTTGCCCCGTATCGCGGCGACGTCCTGGGCGGTCAACCCGATCCAGTCGTGGGTGCGGGTGGACCCGTCGGGCGCGGCGGTGCGGATCCGGGCGTCCACGCTCACGTTCTGCTGGAGCGGGTTGGGCGCGAACAGCTTCCAGTTCTGCTCGAACTCCGGGTACACCACGCCGTCGAGTTCGTCCCGGTACTGCCGGGACACCGAGTTGGCGGGCGCGACGTGCAGGAACACCGCGGCGAGGAACAGCCCGGTGCCGCCGGCCAGCACCGACCCGGCGAAGCCGAGGACCAGCTGCGCGGGCCTGGACCAGGTCCTCCCGGCAGCCGGCCGGTCCGTCGTCTCGGTCATGGCCTCCCCGACCGGTCGGCGGGCGCCACCGGCCCGGTGCCGGCGCGCTCGCGCGCGCCCATCCTGCCGCACGGCACGGGCGGCGGGTGCCGGGCCGTCAGAGGACGAAGGCCTCCTGGCCGGTGCTGCTCACCATCGGACGGCCCGCACCCTGCCAGGCGTGCATCCCGCCGTCCACGTTCACCGCGTCCCGGCCCTGCTGGACCAGGTACTGGACGACCTGAGCGGAGCGGCCGCCGACCCGGCAGAGCACGTACAGCTTCTCCTCCGGCAGCTCGCCGAGGCGGGCGATCACCTCGCCGATCGGGATGTGCAGCGCGCCGTCGACGTGGCCGGCGTCCCACTCGTCCTGCTCGCGCACGTCCAGCAGGGCGGCGTCGGCGGGCACGGCGGCGGCGTCGGCGGAGGGGATCTGCGGGAACATCGTGTGGCTCTCCTGGGATTCGCGGGGATGCGTGTCATTGTCGCCCACCGGCGCCGTGCCGCGGCCGCCGGAGGCCGTACCGTCCGCCGAAGCCGGGCCGCCGAGCAGCCGTTCCAGCTCGGTCCGCCGTTCGGCGGCCTTGGCCAGCAGTTCCTCGGCGAGCTGTTCCAGCAGCCGGTCCGGGTCCTGCGGGGCCAGGGCGAGCAGCTGGCCCATCGGGGTCTGCTCCAGCCGGACCTGCTCGGTGGCGGTCTCGGTGATCTTGGCGGTCAGCCAGTCCAGCCGGCGGCGCAGCCAGTCCGCGCGGTCGGGCGCGTCGACGGCGGGCGCGGCCTGCGGCGCGGTGGACCACTCGGCGGCCAGGGCCCCCAGAGCGGTCGCGTCCCCGTACGCGTAGGCCTCGTTGACCCGGGCCAGGAAGGCGGCCCGGCGCTGCTGCTCGGCCGGGTCGGTGGTCAGGTCGGGGTGGGCGCGGCGGACCAGCTCGCGGTAGATCCGCTGGGCGTCCTTGCCGGGCCGCACCCGCTCCGGTGCGGCGGGCGGCGGGGCCGCCTCCCCGTCCTGGCCGGACTGCTCCCGCACCGAGTCGAAGAGCGCGTCCAGGTCCGGCAGGTCCTCGACCTGTTGCCGTGCCTCGGCGGCCCGGCGCAGGTCCTCCGGCCTGCCGGTGCGGGCCGCGACGGCCTCGGCGACCAGCGCGTCCAGTTCGTCCAGCCGGGCGTACAGCGGGCCGAGCAGCTGGTGGTGGATCAGCGCGAAGTTGTCGATCTCGACCCGCAGCGTCTGGACGTCCACGTCCATGCTGAGCCAGGCGAGCTCGGCGGCGGCGACCCGCTCCTCCAGTGCCTGCTGCTCCGGGTCCGTCCAGCGGGCGGGGCTCTGCGCGCTCACTTGTCGCCTCTGTCTCGTCCGGCCGGCTGCGTCCTGCGGACCACCCGTACGGGCGGTCCGGCCTGCCACCCTACCGCCGTGGTCGCGGGCCCCGTCCGGGTGAACCGGGGGCACGAACCGGCGCGCGGCACACGACACGCAACCGATCCTGAGGAATCTCCCCGTTTCGGTGTCGAGCCCGGCCCGGTCCGTGCTTCGCTGGTATCCGCACAGCGTGCCTTCCTCCGGAGCGACGGCCGCCCCCGGGCGCGGCGGCCAGGCGGGAGCAGAGCGAATCCATGGTGGCCGAGTCCAACTCCACACCGCGGCCGGCGGGCGACGGAACCGCGCCGGGCGACCACCCGACGGGTGTGGCCGCCCTGGTCCGGCTCGTCCCCGTCCTGGTCGACCGGTCCGGCCGGATCGCCCAGTGGGGCCGGGCCGCCGAGGAACTCTTCGGCCACCGCGCCGAGGTCGCCCACGACCGCCCGGCCTCCGGCCTGCTGCCCGCCCTGGAACCCCGGGCGCGCGAACGCTGCTCCGTCCGCCGCCCCTGCGACGCGTTCGACACCCTCGCCGAGCGGACCGCCGACGGCCGCCCCTGGGCCGGCCGGTTGACCGTCACCGACCGCGAGGAGCACCAGCGCGACGTGCTCTGGTGGGCCTACCCGCTGCCCGGCCCGGCCGGCGGACTGCTGGCGCTGGCCGCCGACGCCCGCCCGCTGCGCTCCGCCGGGCCGCGGCTCGCGCTCGGCGAGCGGCTGCTCCCCTTCGCCGCCGCGCCCGGCGCCCGGGGCGGCTTCCACACCCTGACCGCGGCGCTCACCCCGGCCGCTCGGCCGGTGCCCGAGCCACTGGCCCGGCTGCTGCCCGCCGGCCACCGCGCAGCGCTGCTGGCCGCGCTGGACCGGGGCGGACTGCCCGCCCTGCGGCTGGACCCGGCCACCGTGCTGCCGGTGCTGCCCGCCGACGCGCAGACCGGTACGGCGCACGCGGCCGCCGGCCTCGGCCGCCGCTACCCGACGCCCCAGCAGCGCGCCGCCCGGGTCGGCCCGCCGCCGCAGCCCGAACAGGGCGCGCCCGGCCGCCGGCCGCCCGGCCCGCTGCCCGTCCAGCGCGAGGCCGCCGAACGCCCCGCCGCCCCGGCCGCCGTCCCCTCCGCCGTCCGGCCGGTGGCCGCCGTCGCGGGCGCCGCGGCGGGCGGCGGCCCGGCCGTTCCAACCCCCCCCCCCCCCGGGGGGGGGCCCCCCCCCCCCCGAAGCCGCCCCCCCCAACGACCACCCCCCCGCGGACCACCCCCCACCCCCACAACCAGGAC
>NZ_JBSHBN010000243.1:1781-9667 GCF_053612025.1 Kitasatospora sp. NPDC054768 | reverse complement strand
GCTCCGGGGTGGCCGACTGCCGTGTCCGGGCCCGGGGGCGGGCCGGCCGACTTCCGGCCCCCCGAGGGGCGGGTCGGCCGGCCGACAGGCCGACCGCCCGGGGCGGGCCGGCCCCCGGGGCCCGGGCGGGTGGACGGTCCGTCCGGGGCCCCCGGTGGCGTTCAGGTGATGGAGGCCCCGGAGTCGATGCTGATGACCTGGCCGGTCATGCAGTCCTGGTCGAGGAACAGGGTGATCGAGCGGGCGACCTCGCGCGGGGTGACGAACCGCGGCACCGGGACCTTCTCGCGCATGCCCGCCACGACGTGCTCGGGCAGGGTGTCCGTCATGCCGGTGATCATGAAGCCGGGTGACAGGGCGTTGACGGTCACCCCCCTGCGGCCGCACTCCGCCGCGAGGGTACGGGTCAGCCCGATCAGACCGGCCTTGGACGCCGAGTAGGCGGTCTGCCCGGCGGTGGCGATCAGCGCCGACGGGGAGACGATGTTGACCACCCGCCCCCAGCGCGCCCGCAGCATCGCCGGCACGCACGCACGCGCGGTGTGGAAGGAGCCGACGAGGTTGGTGTCGATCACCTGCCGCCACTGCGCCGGGTCCTGCATCGCCATCAGCGCGTCCTTGCGGATCGCCCCGTTGTTGACGAGCACGTCCACCGGCCCGAGCGCCGCCTTGATCCGCTCGTACATCGCGCCGACCGCGTCCCAGTCCGCGACCGAGCCGGTGACCAGCACGTGCTCGTTGACGAGCTGCGCGGCGACCTTCTCCGCGCCCTCGCGCGAGCTGTTGTAGTGCACCGCGACCCGGCAGCCCGCCGCGTCCAGGGCCAGCGCCAGCTCACTGCCCAGCCCCCCGGAGGCACCGGTGACCAGCGCCACCGGCGACGGCGGCCGCACACCGAAAGCGTCCCGGCCGCTCACCGCGCCACCCCTCCCCACGTCAGCAGGACCGAACCCCACGTCATGCCCGCGCCGAACCCGGCCAGCAGCACCGTGTCACCGTCCTTGATCCGCCCCGCGTCCAGCGCCTCCGCCAACGCGATCGGGATCGACCCCGACGCGGTGTTGCCGTAGCGCTCCAGGTTCGTCACCAGCCGGTCGGCCGGGATACCGGTGTGGGAGAGCACCGAGTTGATGATCCGGATGTTCGCCTGGTGCGGCACCACGTGGTCGACCTGCTCCGGCGTGATCTTCGCCTGCTCCAGCGTCTCGCGGATCGTACGCACCGTGTAGCGCACCGCGTTCAGATAGATCTCGTTGCCGTTGATCTGCGCGTAGTGCAGACCCCGGGCGACGGTGTCCGCGGTGGTCGGCATCCGCGAACCCCCCGCCAGGACCTTCAGACTGTTCTTGCACGAGCCGTCCGCGCCCAGGTTCCACGCCCGGATCCGGTCCACCGCCCCCGGCCGCAGCACCACCGCCCCCGCACCGTCACCCACCAGGATCGACAGGTCCCGGTCGGCGGGGTTCGCGGTCAGCGTGTGCGTGTCCGCGCCGATCACCAGGATCGGACGCGGATCCATCCGCAACAGACCCGCCGCCGTCACCAGCGCGTACACGAACCCGGCACACTCGGAGTTCACGTCGTGCGCGCTGCCCGCGATCGCGAGCTCGTCGTGGACGAACGCCGACGTCGCCGGCGAGGGCTGCTCCGGCGTCGCCGTCGCCACGATCAGATGCGCGATGTCCGCACCCGTCAGCCCCGCGCGCTCCAGCGCCCGGCGCCCGGCCTCCGCGGCCATCGACGCCGTGGTCTGCCCCTCGCCCACCGCCCTGCGTTCACGGATCCCGCACCGCGAGACGATCCAGTGCTCGTCCACACCGAAACGCTGCGCGAGTTCGGCACTGGTCACCACCCGTTCGGGAACCGACATCCCCCAGCCGGTGACGTCGAAACCGCTCACCACGCGACCCCTCTCCCTCTCCCGCTCCGCCGCCGCGCCCGGACTCAGTTACCGGCGGCCGGCACGAGCGCCAGGATCCGCTCGTGGACCACACGCAGCGTCGTGGTGTCGTCGATGTCCGCGAACAGCGACTCGTCCGCCGGAATGTGCGGGTACTGGTTCTGGAAGCCGTACAGCCACTCCATCAGGTCCAGCGAATCGACGTCCGCGATGTGCTGCAACGCCGCGTCCGCGTCGATCTCCTGGGCACCGGAGACCGCCTGGAGCTGCTGGGCCAGGTCCTCGATCGTGGGGATCTGAGACATCAGTGATCGTTCCTCTCCACGCCCACCACACGGTGGACGCCGTCAACGCATCGAAAGAAGCAGGACAGAAAACACAACCGACACACCACCACCCCCGCCCCCGCACCCGCCCACGCCGCCGCCCGCACCCGCACCTCCGCCCGCCACGGACCCCGCCACGGACCCCGCCACGGGCCCCGCACCCCCGGCCCCGGCCCGGCCCCGGCACTCCTCGCACCCCCGACCCCCGGGAACACACCACACACAACCGACAACCAAAAACGGGGGCAGGGCGAACAGGAACACCGACAACAGGCCGGCCGACAGACACGGGACACAACACACGGACAAACGGACGAACAGGCAGGACGGACGAGCGGACGAACAGGCCAGCGGACGAACAGGCGAGCGGACGAACAGGCAGGACGGACGGACAGGCAGGACGGACAGGCAGGACGGGCAGGCGGAACAGCCGGCACCGACAACACCCGGAACACAACGGCGACAGCACCCACAACCCCCGCACCGGCGCACAACACGCCGTCCGGGAACCGAAGCACCCCCCGGGGACGGACCCCGAAAGCCGTGCGTCTTGCCGAAACCGCATGAAACCCGCTCCCACGCAACCGGCCCGCAACCCACCCCGCCCCCACTGCCTTGCGCACCGCTTGCGAGACACGCGCTTACCTGACCCACAACACACCGCACCCGCACGCAACCACCCGCCCCCGGGCAGCACCCGGCCACCCGGCCACCCGGAACCACAAACACCAGGGACGGCGGCCAGACCCGGGCCACCGCCCGAACGGCACCAACCACCCGCCACCACCACCCGGCCCGGCCCGGCCCGGCACACCCCACCACGGACGCCACCGCGCCACCCACACCAACGGCCGACCAAACACCGCACCCGGTCCGGACAACCGACCCACCGCACCCACCGCACCCACCGCACCGGGCAGCACCCAGCCACCCGGCACGACGGGCGCCGAACACACCGAACACAACAGAGCCGCCGACCCCGGGAACCAACCACCCAGGACAGCAGCCCAGTTCGACCGGAAACACCCCACGACGGGCGGCACCCGGCCGCCCGGAACGGCACGGCACGGCACGGCACGGCACCGGGGCGGCTGCCCGGCACGGCCGTCCACCCCGGGACAGCGTCAAACCCCGGGCACCTCGGCCCGGCTCCGCCGGCACACCGCCCACCGGTCAGCACCCAACCACCCGCCCGCGCCAGAAGCCGGGTTCAACCGGCACACCGCACCACGGACGGCACCCGGCCACCCGGCACGACAGGCGCCGAGGGCAGCCGCCCGGCCGACCCGGCCCGGCCCGATCACGGCCGCACCGCGCTCCACGCGCGGCACCGAGGACCACGCACCAGGCACCAAGCACCAGGCACCGCACGCCGGGCCACCCGCGGCCCGGTCCCGGCACAGAACACCGCCCGAGACCGCCCGACCGGCCGCACCACGACCGCAACAACCGGCCCCACCGCCGCCACCGCCGCCACGGCCGCCACGGCCGCCACGGCGGCCCGAGCGGCACCGAAGACCCGGCACCACGCACCACGCACCACGCGCGGCACCGAGGACCACGCACCACGCACCACGCACCACGCACCACGCACCGCGCGCGGCACCGAGGACCACGCACCACGCACCACGCACCACGCGCGGCACCACGCACCACGCACCACGCGCGGCACCGAGGACCACGCACCACGCACCACGCACCGGCCATCGGGCACCGCAGGCCGGGCCACCCGCCACCGCGCGCCGGGCGCCGGCCCCGCCGCCGCCCACCCGTCCGATACCCACCACCACCGTCAACCGAGGGGCCCCATCCCATGACCACCGTCGAAGCCCGCTCCATCAACCCCGACGTCGAGGCCATCCGCCACCACTACGAGGTCCCCAACGAGCTCTACCGGCTCATCCTGGGCCCCACCATGATGTACTCCGGCGGCTACTGGGAGGACGGCGAGGACCTCGTCGCCGTCCTCGACGAGGCCCAGGAACGCAAGCTCGACGCCTTCACCGACCTCGCCCGCGCCGCCCACACCGACACCGTCCTGGACATCGGCTGCGGCTGGGGCACCATGCTCAACCGCCTCACCACCGTCCACGGCGTCAAGAAGGCCGTCGGCGTCACCCTCTCCCGCACCCAGGCCGACTTCGTCGACGCCCTCGCCAACCCCGCCATCCAAGCCCGCGTCGAAAGCTGGGAGGACCACCGCCTCGCCGACGGCCAGGCCCCCTACGACGCCGCGTTCTGCATCAACGCACTCGAACACTTCGTGCTCTCCTCCCTCACCCCCAAGGAGCGCACCCAGCGCTACCGCGTCTTCTTCAAGCAGGTCCACTCCCTCCTCAAGCCCGGCGCCCGCTTCGTCCTGCACACCATGACCGTCGAGAACCCCCCGCTGCGCCGCCAGCTCCTGGACGACCTGAAGTTCCTCCAGCGCGAGGAGTTCGAGGGCTGCCACATCCCGCGCCTGCCCGAACTCGCCGCCGGCCTCGACGGCCTCTTCGAGGTCACCGAGATCCGCAACGAACCCGAGTCCTTCGCCCGCGCCTGCCGCGCCTGGCTCCAACTCCTCGCCGCCCGCCGCGACGAAGCCGTCACCATGACCGACGAGACCACCGTCGCCCGCTTCGAGCGCTACCTCGACATCTTCGCCTACACCCTCGAAGACCACATCTTCAACAACTTCCGCGTCACCCTCACCCGCCGCGCCTGAACCCCGGGCCCACCGAGGACACCCGAGAAGAGGACACCGACGCCATGACCACCACCCCCGCCCCCGACCGCACCACCACCAACACCCCCACCGCCACCCCGGCGGCACCCCCCACAACCCCGGCGGCGGGGGTGACCCCCACCCCCGACACCACCACCGGCGGCACGACCCACGACACCGGCACGACCACCACCACCGACACCACCGACACCGGCACCGGCAGCACCACGGCCACCACCGCCGACACCACCACCACGGACACCATCGCCGGCACCACCACCGCGGGCACCATCACCCTCGGTGCCACGGCCGTCGGTGCCACGGCCGTCGGCGCCGGCCCGGCCACCACGGGCACGGACACCCGCTCGGGCACCACCACCGCGGGAACCGGCCCGGACACATCCCCCGCCACCGCCGCCGGCACCGCCGGCGACCTCGCCGTCCGCCACCTCGAAGTCGCGATCATCGGCGCCGGCATCTCCGGCCTCGGCACCGCCATCGGCCTCCTCAAAGCCGGCATCGACGACTTCCTCGTCTTCGAACGCGCCCACGACCTCGGCGGCACCTGGCGCGACAACACCTACCCCGGCTGCGCCTGCGACGTCCAGGCCCACCTCTACTCCTTCTCCTTCGCCCGCAACCCCGAATGGAAATCCACCTTCGCCACCCGGGCCGAGGTCCACGCCTACCTCAAGAACTGCGCCACCCGCCACGGCGTCGACCCCCACCTGCGCTACGACCACGAACTCCTGGACGCCACCTGGAACGACACCCACCACCACTGGGACATCCGCACACAGCACGGCCGCTACACCGCCCAGGTCCTCGTCACCGGCACCGGCTACCTCTCCGACCCCGCCGTCCCCGACCTGCCCGGCCTCGACACCTTCACCGGCACCGTCTTCCACTCCTCCCGCTGGCGCCACGACCACGACCTCACCGGCCGCAACATCGCCGTCATCGGCACCGGCGCCTCCGCCATCCAGTTCGTCCCCGCCATCCAGCCCCACGCCGCACGCATCGACCTCTACCAGCGCACACCCCCCTGGGTCGCCGCCAAACCCGACAAACCCAACACCCCCCGCCACACCTGGATGCTCCGCCACCTCCCCGGCTACCAACGCTTCCGCCGCGCCTTCAACAAACACGGCCGCGAAATCGTCGCGTTCTTCATGTCCCGCCCCTCCCGCACCACCGGCATGAAGAACATGGCCGCCGGCCACCTCAAAAAATCCGTCCCCGACCCCGCCCTGCGCGCCCGCCTCACCCCCGACTACACCGTCGGCTGCAAACGCCTCCTCTTCTCCAACACCTGGTACCCCGCCATCCAACAACCCAACGTCGACATCGTCTCCGACACCATCACCCACATCGGCCCCACCCACATCACCACCACCGACGGCACCCGACGCCACATCGACACCATCATCCTCGCCACCGGCTTCACCGCCACCGACCGCCCCGTCGCCCACCTCATCCACGGCCGCCACGGACACACCCTCGCCGACACCTGGAACACCCACGGCATGACCGCCCACCGCGGCACCACCATCCACGGCTTCCCCAACCTCTTCATGCTCCTGGGCCCCAACACCACCCTCGGCCACTCCTCGCAAACCGTCATGATCGAAGCCCAGATCACCTACATCCTCGCCGCCCTCAAAACCCTCCGCACCCACCACCTCACCACCCTCGACGTCCACCCCCACGCCCAGACCACCTACAACACCACCCTCCAGAACCGCCTCAAGAACACCGTCTGGAACACCGGCGGCTGCACCAGCTGGTACACCGACACCCACGGCAACAACCCCAACATCTGGCCCACCTACACCTGGCGCTTCCGCCAACAAACCCGCACCTTCGACCTCACCAACTACCAAACCACCACCCACACCACCCCCTGACACCACCCGCCACCCCGCAACACACCCAGCCACCAGCCGGCACCCGCACCACCCGCCACCCGGCGGCACCCGGCTACCGCACCCCCGACCACCAGCGGCACCCCCGCCAGCACCCGCCACCCGCACCACCGGCGCCACCCCCGGCCACCAGCGACACAGACCACCCGCCACACCGGCACTCACCGCACCCCGCACCCCGCACCCCGCACCCCGCACCCCGCACCCCGCACCACCGGGACAGACCGGCCCACACCACAGACCGGCCCACCCGAACAACACCCAGAACACAACACACCGGACGCAGCACCAGCACGACGAGCAAGACCCGAACGACCCGCAGGACCCGCACAACACACAGAACCAGCACGGCAGTCACCAACGACAAAGGCACCACCCCACGCAGGACCGGCCACACCACGACCCGCAGAACCGGCACACACGACACACACGGCACCGCCAGCAATGCCGGCCGGCGGGACCGGCCCGACCGACCCGACCCGCACCAGCACCAGCACCAGCAGGGCCAGCAGGTCAGTTACAGGCGACAGGAACCGCTTCGGCACACACGACCCGAACACCCCGCGCAGCACACAGGACCGGCAGACGGAGCCAGCAGGCAAAAGAACCGGCCCCCGCACCCACACAACCCCCACGACGGCCACCACCCGCAGAACCCGCAGAACCGACGGGCCGGGGCAGGACCGACGGGCCGGGGCAGGACCGACGGGCCGGGGCAGGACCGACGGGCCGGGGCAGGACCGACGGGCCGGGGCAGGACCGGCACCACCGGCACCACCCGCACGGCCGGTACGGCCAGGAGGAACGGTACGGCGAGAACGCCAACCCACCACGCCACCGAACCAGTTGGGACCGGAAGAGCCACCGGGAACGGCAGGCAGAGGAACCGGCCCCCCGCACCAGCACAACAAGCACGACCAGCACCACGGTCACACAAGGCAGCAGCACCCCTGCACGCACGACCGCAACGACCGACAGGACCAGCAGGACCGAAACCACCCACCGGTCGAGCCACCGCCGACAGCACC
>NZ_JBSHBN010000243.1:0-1683 GCF_053612025.1 Kitasatospora sp. NPDC054768 | reverse complement strand
TCACAAGGCAGCAGCACCCCTGCACGCACGACCGCAACGACCGACAGGACCAGCAGGACCGAAACCACCCACCGGTCGAGCCACCGCCGACAGCACCCGCAAAGCCGGCACCCACCGCACACCACCGGCACCGGCACCCGCCGGGGCCGCCCACCACCCCGAGGAGACCACCGCGCATGAACCGACCCGCCCTCTCCAGGCGCACCCTGCTCACCGGCGCCGCCGCCACCGTCATCGGCTACAACACCACCACCCGCACCTGGGCCACCACCGACACCCCCACCCGCGGCCGCATCACCCCCCTACCCCCCATCCAGGGCACCCTCACCACCAGCCCCACCACCCGCAACGCCCACGCCCACGACTTCGGCCGCCTCACCACCAACACCCCCTACGCCGTCCTCCACCCCACCGGCGCCCCCGACATCGCCACCATCATCGACTTCGCCCGCCGCAACAACCTCAAAGTCGCCATGAACGGCCAGAGCGGCACCGGAAACGACCTCGAATCACACTCCAACTACGGCCAGGCCGGCGTCGCCGGCGGCATCAGCATCAACGCCCGCGCCCTCAACCGCATCCACACCATCACCCCCACCAACGCCACCGTCGACACCGGCGTCACCTGGGCCCAACTCACCGAAGCCACCCTCGCCCAAAACCTCACACCCCCCGCCCTCACCGACTACCTCCACCTCTCCATCGGCGGCACCATCAGCATCGGCGGCATCGGCTCCACCGTCCACAAACACGGCCTCCAGGCCGACACCGTCGAAGCCATCGAAATCGTCACCGGCACCGGCCGCATCCTCACCGCCTCCCCCACCCGAAACCCCGACCTCTTCCACACCGCCCTCGCCGGCGCCGGCCAAGTCGGCATCATCACCAAAGCCACCCTCAAACTCGTCCCCGCCCCCCAGAACGCCCGCATCCTCACCCTCACCTACACCGACCAACACACCTTCCTCACCGACCAACAAACCATCCTCAACGACGGCCGCTTCCCCTCCCAGGTCGGCGAAATCCTCATCCAACCCAACGGACAACCCCCCCACTACAAAATCGAAGCCGTCACCCACTACAACGGCACCACACCCCCCAACCCCACCCCCCTCCTCACCGACCTCAACCCCACCACCACCACCATCACCGACCAGACCTACCGCGAATACACCTACCGCGCCGACACCTTCGCCGACACCATCAAAAACCTCGGCTACTGGAACACCCCCAAACCCTGGCTCTCCCTCTTCCTCCCCGCCACCACCACCCCCACCTTCCTCAACCACACCCTCCCCCAACTCACCCCCGACGACATCGGCCCCGGCCTCCTCCTCTGCTACCCCTTCCACACCAACAAACTCACCCACCCCCTCGCCATCACCCCCAACGAACCCACCGCCTACCTCTTCGACCTCCTCGCCTTCCCCCACCCCACCACCAACCCCACCACCCACCTCACCCGCAACCGCAACCTCTACAACACCGCCACCCAACTCGGCGCCAAACGCTACCTCGTCGGCGCCATCCCCCACATGACCCCCACCGACTGGCAACACCACTACGGCCCCCACTGGACCACCCTCACCAACGCCAAAAACACCTACGACCCCACCCACACCCTCACCCCCGGCCACAACATCTTCCCCTAACCCCAAAACACACCACACACCACACACCACA
>NZ_JBSHBN010000242.1:0-9765 GCF_053612025.1 Kitasatospora sp. NPDC054768 | reverse complement strand
CGACCGACCGTCCGACCCACCCCCCCCGGGGCGCGCGCAACGGCGATCATCAGCTCCGCCCCGGAGCTCTCCCCCCGGCTCCGGGGCGGCTGTCCGCCGTTCCGGGCCGGGTGGCGCGGTCGGTGGCGGTGCCGGTGGTCGCCGCGGTGCTGCTGGTGGTGGTGTCCTGGCAGGTCGCGGCGGAGGGGCCGCTGCTCGGCGTGGACCGCTGGGTCCGCCGGGCGGTCCGTTCGGCCCATCGGGACTTCCCGAACGCCTTGCTCGACCGGCTCGGTCTCCTCCTGTCGGACCTGGGCAGCAGCGTTCCGGCGGTCCCGGTGCTGCTGCTGGCCGGTGCTCTGGCCGCGTGGCTCGGGCGCCGGGCCGGGGCCGGACGCTGGTGGCTGCCGCTGCCGGTGGCGGCGCTGACGGCGGTGCTGATCCCGTTGCTGGTGGTCCCGGCGAAGTCGGCCTTCGCCCGGCCGGGTCCGCTCGGGGAGCCGCTGGCGGCGGGCCAGTGGGGCTGGTACCCGTCCGGGCACACCGCGACGGCGGCGGTCTCGTACGGGGTGGCGGCGCTGTTGCTGGCCCGGGTGGCGGGGCCGCGCGCCGTCCGGGGGTTGACGGCGGCTGCGGTGCTGTTGTCGCTCGGGGTGGGCGCGGGGCTGGTGTGGAGCGATTTCCACTGGCTGCTGGACGTGGTGGCGAGCTGGTGCCTGGCCGTCCTGGTGCTGTGGGCGTTCGCCCGGTGGCTGCCCCGGCCGGGTTCCGGGGGTCGTCAGGCTTCGGGGGCCTCTTCGTTGCGGTGAACGAGGCCGGGCTCGCCGTTGTCCCGGTGCCATGCGATGACGAGTTCGTCGCGGGCGCCGAAGCGGACCAGGTGGCGGCCGACGACGTCCTCCAGGCCGGGCAGGTTCTCGCGCTCGCCCTCGACGGTGAGCAGCAGCGCGTCGGGCTGTGCCTCCAGGGTGGCGGTGCCGGCGCCGAAGACCATCGTGCCGCGGCCGGTCTCCTCCGAGTAGACGGCCTCGATCTTGCGCCCCATGTGGGCGGTGAGCTGCTTGGCGTAACGGCCCGGGCGGTCGGTGGCGACGCGGGCTTCGGAGCGGGGCATGGGTCCTCCAAGGTCGGGAAGGGGAACTTAGGGTCCCCTCACTCGGGGCAACGCTAACCCAGATACTGAGCTAAGCTCAACATATTTCCGCGATCACCCTCCGCCGCCTGGCCGCGGGCCCCGGACCGACGGCTACCCTTGGGCGGACGCCAGCCGAGGAGACCGCCGATGACCACCACGCCGACCGACGAACCGGCGGACCCCTCCTCCGGCCCCCGGTCCGGCACCCCGGACACCGCCGCCGAACTGGCCGACGCGATGACCAGGGCGATCAAGCGGATCCGCCGTCAGACCGGCTGGCGGCTGGAGCCGTACGGCATCACCCCCGGCCAGGCCCGGGCGCTGCGCACGCTCGCCCACGTCCCCGGCTGCGAGACGCCGGACCACGCGATGCGGCTGAGCGACCTCGCCGACAAGCTGCACATCGCCCCGCGCTCGGCGACCACCGTGGTCGACGCGCTGGAGGAGGCCGGCCTGGTCGAGCGCAGCCCCGACCCGGCCGACCGGCGGGCGGTGCGGATCCTGCTGACCGAGGCCGGGCGGGCGGCGGTGGAGCGGATCGGGCAGGTCCGGGACGAGGTGGCGCAGGAGTACTTCGGCGAGGTCAGCCCCGCCGACGAGGAGGTGCTGCTGCGGGTGCTGCGCTCGGCCGAGGCCCGCTTCCTCGAAGCCGGGCCACCACGCCGGTAGCGGCCCCCGGGCGCAGCGCGGTGATCCCGATCCCGGCGATCACCAGCAGCGCGGCCGCGGCAGCGGTCGGGCTGATCCGCTCGCCCAGCAGCAGCCAGGCCGAGGACATCCCGAACACCGGGACCAGCAGCGAGTAGGGCGCGACGGCGGTCGCGTCGTAGTTGCGCAGCAGGAAGCTCCAGGCGACGAAGCCGAACAGGGTGGAGACCAGCCCGACGTAGCCGATCGCGCCCAGTCCGGCCGGGGTGATCCCGCGCAGGGCGCGCAGGTCCGCTTCGGGCCCCTCGACCAGCAGGGACAGGCCCAACAGCGGCAGCGGCGGGACGGCGCTGACCCAGACCATCCAGCGCAGGGCGTCCGGCGGCGCGGCCTTGCGGGTCAGCACGTTGGCCAGTCCCCAGGCGAGGGCGGCCAGGACGACCAGGGCGAAGGCCCCGAGCGGTCCGCCCGCGCCCTGGTCCCGGGCGCTCAGCGCGATGCCGGCGAAGGCGACCGCCAGGCCCGCCAGCCGCTGCCGGCCGGGGCGCTCGCGCAGCAGTACGGCGGCGAACAGCGCGGTGAAGCCGGCCTGCCCCTGGAGCACCAGGGAGGAGAGTCCGGCCGGCATCCCGGCGTGCATGCCGAGGAAGAGCAGCCCGAACTTGACCACCCCGAGGACCACGCCGACCGCCACCACCCAGCGCCGGGCCACCTTGGGCGGGCCGACGAAGAAGACCGCCGGCACCGCGACGACGGCGAACCGCAGGGCGCAGAAGAGCAGCGGCGGGAAGCTGTCGAGGCCGACGTGGATCAGGACGAAGTTGAGGCCCCAGACGGCGGCCACCAGGACGGCCAGGGCGATGTGGCGCGGGCTCATGCCGCCCGGACCGCCGTTGCCACCCGTGCCACTCGTGCTGCCGGTGCTGCCCGTGCTGGTGCGGCCGCTCGGGGCGGCGGCGGTTGTCGCGGTCATGGGTCGAGCATGGCGACCCCGGACCGTGTAGCACCAGCGATGAATACTGAAGCGGACACTTTAGGATCACTGCATGATGGATCTGGGGCGCCTGCGGGCGCTGCACGCGGTGGCGGTGCACGGCTCGGTCGGCGGGGCGGCGGCCGCGCTCGGCTTCACGCCCTCGGCGGTCTCGCAGCAGATCGCCAAGCTGGAGCGGGAGACCCGCACGGTGCTGCTGGAACGGCAGGGCCGTGGCGTGGTGCTGACCGACGCGGCGCGCGAGCTGGCCGTCACCGCGCGGACCGTGCTGGGGCTGGTGGAGCAGGCCGAGGTGCGGCTGGAGGAGCAGCGCGGCCGGGCCGTCGGGCGGCTGCTGGTGGCCGCGTTCCCGTCCGGTGCCCGCGGACTGATGCCCGGGGCGCTGGCCGATCTGCGGCGGCGCTGCCCGGAGCTGGACGTCCGGCTGCTGGAGCGCGATCCCTACCCGGCGGCCGAGCTGGTGGCCCGGGGCGAGGTGGACCTGGCGCTGGTGCAGGACTGGCCGACCGTACCGCTGCCGGTGCAGGAGGGGGTCTCCCGGATGGACCTCGGCACGGACCCGGTGGACCTGCTGCTGCCCGCCGACGACGATCTGGCCGCGCTCGACCCGGTGCCGGTGGAGCGGCTGTGCGGGCAGCGCTGGATCAGCGTGCCGCCGGGCAACATCTGCCACGACTGGCTGGTCCGCACCCTGCGCGAGGCCGGCGAGGAGCCGGACGTGCGCTACCAGGTCGGGGAGTTCGAGACGCAGATCGCCCTGGTCGCGGCCGGTCTGGGCATGGGTCTGGTGCCCAGGCTCGGACGGGGCCCGCTGCCGCCCGGGGTGGCGGTCCGCCGGGTGGCGCCGGAGCCCGGCCGCCGGGTGTTCGCGCTCTGGCGCTCCCAGGCCTCCCGGCGTCCGGCCATCACCGAGGCGCTGGCCTCGATGCGGGAGTGCTGGGGGCGGCTTCCGGTCTGAGGGCCGCCGTGTTCGAGGGCATCGCGGGGGCCCGGGCCTCGTACGGGCCTCGTACGGGCCTCAGCCGGGCCTCAGCCGGGCCTCAGCCGGGCCTCAGCCGGGCCTCAGCCGGGCCTCAGCCGGGCCTCAGCCGGCGAAGCCGATCACCAGCCACATGAAGCCGACCCCGGCCACGGTGCAGAGCAGGGTGGTGCGCGAGGGGTGCGGGCTGTGCGCCTCGGGGAGGATGTCCGAGGTCGCCAGGTAGAGCAGGAAGCCGGAGAAGAAGCCCAGGTAGAGGCCGAGCAGGTGCGCCGGGATGGTGAACGCCAGGGTGATCGCCGCGCCGGACACCGGGGCCAGCGCGTCGGCGGCGAGCAGGGTCAGCGCCCGCCTCCGGTTGTTCCCGTACAGCCGGGTGATCGTGTACGTGTTGAAGCCGTCGGCGAAGTCGTGCGCGACCACCGCGATGGCCACCACCGTGCCGACCGTGGTGCCGGCCTGGAAGGCGGCGCCGATCGCGAAGCCGTCCATGACGCTGTGCCCGACCAGGGCCAGTGCGGCGGTCATCCCGACGCCCTGGTGCCCGACGGAGTGGGTGTGCCCGTGCTGGTGGCCGTGGGAGTGCGCGGCGTACTCACCCTCGTGGCCGCGGTGGATGGCGACCGCGCGCTCGATCACGTGGATGGTGAGGAAGCCGGCCGCGAACATCAGCAGCGCCTGCGGGACGCCGTGCAATTCGTTCGGGGCCTGGTGGATCGCCTCGGGCAGCAGGTCGAAGGCGACGACGCCGAGCATCAGCCCGGCGGCGAAGCCGAGCACCAGGTGGCGGCGGTCGCGGGTGCGCTGGGCCACGAAGCCGCCGACCAGGGTCATCAGGAACGCCGCGGCGGCGACCAGTACCGCGGTCATCGGGCCGACTCCGTCTCGGGTCCGGCCTGGTGGCCGGGGCCTTCACCGGGTGGTCCGCCGAGCGTGCTGCCCATTCCTCTCCCCCTGGGATCCGCCCGTGACCGGGCCGACCGCCGACCGTACCGGACGCCCGTTCGACGGTGATCACCCGGGGTGCCGGGCCCGACCGGGAGCCGTGCCCCCAGCCTCGGCCCGGGCCCGCTCGGGCGCCCCCCGGATGGGCCGCCGGTTGAGCTGTCGGAGTGAGGCCCCCCGCCACGGCGAGGGGCCCGTCAGCCGCCGGTGGCGAGCGGCAGGCCGAGGTGGGTGTGGGCGAGTTCGCGGACGCCGTCGCCGTCGATCAGGTGGATGTGGCGGTGGCTCTCCTCGGCGGTGAGGTCCAGCACCTCCTCGGTGAACCGGCCGGTGGTCAGCCGCAGCCCGCGCTCGGCGGACTCCTCCCCGACCGCCTCGGCCAGGGTCTCGATCTGCTCGGCGCCGACCGACGCGGTGTCCCGGGAGGCCCAGACCACCCAGCGACCGGGCAGCGCGGTCCCGGGCGCGCCCTCGCCGGTGGCGACCAGCCCGGCCGGGCCGCGCAGCCGGACGCTCCACTGCGCGATCCCGCCCCTGGTCAGCAGGTCCCGCACCAGCTGGGCGAACTCGTTGGCGGACAGGTCGGAGGCGGCCGGCACGGTGGCCCCGGCCCGGGCGGCCGGCTGGACACCGGCCCGGTCGTACGGGTCCGGGGTGACGGCGGCGCCGAGCTGGCGCAGCCGCACCAGGGCCTCGTCCTGCTCGGCGTCGGCGTAGACGCCCTCGTCGTCGCGTTCCTCGTACGGGGTGCCCGGCGGCAGCAGCCGGGTGCGGGCCAGTGCGTCGCGGTCGGCGTCCACGCTGACCAGGCAGAGCGGCTCGGCCGCGGCGGGGTCGCGCAGCCAGCCGTTGAGGACGACGCCCGCGAGTATCTCGTCGGTGTCGACGGCGTCGGCGGCCTGGAGGGCGCGCAGGGCGAGCCGGGCGACCAGCCGCAGGTAGTCGGTGGCCCGGTCCGCGGGCGGGCGCGGCACCGGACGGATGTCGCCGTCCGGGTCGAGCCGGTAGCCGGTGAGCGAGGGCACCAGGTCGAGCGGCGGCAGGTCGAGGTCCAGCACGGCGGTGCGGGTGAGCGGGCGGAAGACCGCCCTGCAGGGGGCGGGCAGGTCCTGGGTGGCGGTCTCGGCGGCGGCCAGCGCCCGTTCCAGCAGCGATTCCACCGCGGCCGGTTCGGCCAGCCGGTAGGCCCGCCGGCATTCCTCCAGGCTCTCGTTGTACTCGCGCACGGCGCGGGCCCGGGCCTCCTCGGCCGCCTCGTGGGCGCGCCGGGACTCGTCGGCGGCCGGGCTGCCGGCCTCGGCCCGGCGGGTGCGCCACTCGCGCAGGGCCCGCTGGTGGGTGAGCCGGGCCTGGGCCAGCTCGCGCTGGTAGCCGGAGTCGAGCAGCCGGCGGGACGGGCCGCTGTCCGGGTCGGCCGCGGGCGGCTCGGCGGGAGCGTAGTCCTCCCAGCGGGGCTCGGAGTCTTCGGCCGCGGCGGGACCGTCGGCCGGGTAGGGGCGGGGCTGGTAGTGGCGCAGCTGACTCTCGAAGTCCATGGCCGAGACGGGCAGCGCGGCCCGTCGCAGCAGGTCGGCCAGCCGGTCGTGCTCGGCCTGGACGGCGCGGGTGCGGTGGTGGGTCAGGGCGGCGGCCCGGGCGTGCGCCGCCACGGCCTCGTCCTGGTCGGCCTCGGCGGGGCCGGAGTGGCCGGTTCCGTGGTCGGCTCGGCCAGGGCCGGGACCGACGGGATCCGGGTCGGACGGACCGGCACCGGTTGGACCGCGACCTGCCGGATCGCCACCTGCCGGGCCGTCGCCGGACGGACCGTCACCGGCCGTGCCCCCACTGGGGCGGCCGGCGACGGCGTCGCCCTGCTCCTGCTCCTCCTCGGCTCCGAGGTCGCGGAAGACCGAGGCGAGGAAGCCCGGCCGGGGGAACTGGACGGTGGCGGTTCCGTCGGACTGGCCGTCTGCTGGGTACTGCATCGGTCGTCGTTCCCCCATGCTCGTCCGGCGCCTGCCCGGGGCGATCGGCGAACCTGTGGACCCGCCGCTGCCGGACATTGTCCCCCGAACGGACGCAGCGGTCAGCCAAGCCGCTCAGTTGGTCCGGGTGTTGGTGAGGTGCAGACCGATGTAGCCGACGTAGATCCGGCCGCTGCCGGAGCAGTCGTCCAGGTAGTGCAGCCGGGGCGCGGTGCGGCCGCCGCCGATCCGCAGGTGCGCGCCCATGAACGCGCGCCGGGAGGAGTCGACGCATTCCGGCACCGGCAGCATCCGCTCGCGCTTCCACTTGGTGTGGCTGAACACCGTCCGGGACTCCCCGCGGACCGCCTTGCGGGGCGGGAAGCGGTGGCAGCCCTCGGGGGTGCGCTCGCACCACTGTTTGAAGTCCCCGCCGGCCGCGCCGCGGACGGCCGCCTCGGCGTACTCCTGGAGGGCGGTCAGCCCGTCCCAGGCGAGCCGGGCCCAGCCCGCGCCGGCGCACTGCAGCTCGTCCAGGGCGAGCGCGTTCTTCTGGTCCCCGGTGAAGGTCACCAGCGGGAACTCGCCCAGTCTGGCCATGAGTTCGGAGAAGGTCTCGGGCGTGCCCCGGCGGTCGTGGAGCTGGGCGACGGAGAACGGCCCGACGACCGGACCACTGCCCGGTGCGGCGCAGTGGCGTCCGGTCAGGGCGCGGGTTCCGGAGCGGAGGCGGCCCTCCCGGATGTCCCGGCCGTCGCGGCCCTCCCGGCCCTGACCCCGGTCCCGGTGTTCGCGGCGTTCCAGGCGCAGGGTGTGCCGGACCCGCTCCAGCTCGTCGGCCCGGGCCTGCTGCTCCGCGCAGTCCTGCTGCTCCTCGCGGACGAGCGCGGCCAGTTCGATGACCTGGTCCGGGGCGGCCCGTTCGGCGGTCCGTTCGCAGGCCTGTCCGACGACGTGCCCAGCCGTCCGCCCGGCCTGCTCGGATGCCCGCTCGACGGTCTGCTCCGTGGTCTGCTCGGCGGACTGCTGGGCGGACTGCTGGGCGGACCGCTCGGCGGGCTCGCGGAGCTGCGGCGGCGGGACGCGCAGCACCGGGACGGCCGCGAGCGGCGGTGGCAGCGGCTGCTCCGCGGCCAGGCGGCGCGGCTCGCGGGCGAGCAGCCCGGCGGCGCGGCGCAGGTCCTCTTCTATTCGGCCCCGGGCGAGCACCGGATGTCGGGCGCTGTCCTGCCGGGAGGCCGGGTCGACCTCGGGCAGGTAGGTGCGCACCGCTCCGCCGTAGACGGTGTGGTACTCCAGCGCGACGTTGAACCCGGTGCGGGCGCCGGGGTCCAGCACGTAGGTGGTGGCGAGGCCGGGCAGCTGCTGGCAGAGCGGGGCCACCACGTCCTCCACCCAGCGGTCGATCGGGAGGTTCACCGGGACGCTGGCCACCACCGTGGGCAGCCTGCGCTCGGGGTCGCACAGCTCGTCGATCAGGGCGTCGACCTCGTCGGCCATGATCACCCGGGGGGTGGAGCGGACGGCGGACGGGCCGTCGGTGGCGTCGAGCAGCGGGAGGAGCGAGCGGGCGAGTTCGGGCACCGGCACCCGGCACGGGGTGCGCACACCGCTGCCGGTGCTGTGTGTCTCCGCCTCCAGCCGGACCCAGGTGGGGCCGTCCGCCGCGGTGGCCACGGTGAGGGTGAGCTGCTGGGTGCCGTGCGGGGCCGGGGTGCGCAGCCGGCGGCGGTCGTAGCGGCCGGCGCCCGGACCCTCGCGCAGCGGGCCCAGGTCGCGGTCGAGCAGGACGCGCTCGCCCAGGCGGAGGCGCTCGGCGGTGGGAGCCGGTTCGGCGCTCTGCCCGACGGGGGCGCGGTGGGCCGGTGGGGGCTCCTCGTAGCCCTCCTGCTTCAGCCAGGAGGACAGCTGTTCGTCGGCCAGGGCGACGGCCTCGGCGTGCCCGAGGAGCGTGGTGACCGTCATCCGGTAGGGCGTCGCGGGACCGCGGGGGCCGGGCAGGTCGGCGGCGGCGTGCGCGCGGACGCGGTTCGGGGCGGGGCGGTTCGCGATCGGGTGGTTCGAGGTCGGGCGGCTGGAGATCAGGTTCGTCGCGGACAGGGGATTCGAGGTCGAACGGTCTGAGGTCATGCGCATACCTCCGCGGTGCGGGGTCGGGTCCTGTGTCCTCCATCGACGGTTTCGTCCGGTTCTGCCGGAACCTTGCCCAGGAAACGCCACGGCCCGGAGCGGAAGTTCCAACTCCGGGCAACGACACTACGTTCGGGTGAATCTGCTCAAGCGTCCTTCCGCGTGGCGCAAGGCCTGGGCTACCGGAACGGCCGATCACGGGCCGTCCGACGAGCCGTCCCGCGGATCGTCCGTCCCCCGGGACCCACGAGGTACCACCCGCCCCGTGGCGGACCGGTGCCGCTCGGAGCGGCACCTCTCAGACCGGCACCTCGACATAGGTGCGGCCGGCCGGGACCGCCACCGCGGTACCGCCGGTCGCCTCCGCCAGCCAGGTGTGGAACTCCGCCACGTCCGGCTCCGGCACGCCCACCTCGATCCGCACCCCGGTGGCCTCGTAGGCCAGATCGCTCACCGTGTACCCGGCCGCCCGCAGGTCGTTCTCCACCCGCCCGGCCCGGACGTGGTCCACCGTCACCGCGAGCAGCGCGACCGGCCGCCGCTCCAGCAGGCCGATCCCGTCCACCGCCGCCGAGACCGCGTTGCCGTACGCCCGCACCAGGCCGCCCGCACCGAGCTTGATCCCGCCGAAGTACCGGGTGACCACGGCGACGGTGTCGGTCAGCCCGCGCCGGCGCAGCACCTCCAGCATCGGCACCCCGGCCGTGCCGCCGGGTTCGCCGTCGTCGCTGGAACGCTCGCGGCGCTGCTCGTCGCCGACCACGAAGGCGGTGCAGTTGTGCCGGGCGTCCCAGTACTGCTTGCGGATGCCGGCGATGAACGCCTGCGCCTCCTCCTCGTCGGCGACCCGGGCAAGGTGACAGATGAACCGGGACTTCTTGATCTCGGTCTCGTGGCTGCCGGCCCGCCGGATGGTGAGGTACGGCCTGGCGGTGGGCTCCGGCGTGGCGGACATGGCGGGGAGGTCCTCCCGAGGACGGCGAAGGCTGGCGGTGCCGCCCCGGGACACCGG
>NZ_JBSHBN010000241.1:0-9799 GCF_053612025.1 Kitasatospora sp. NPDC054768 | reverse complement strand
CGGCGGGCTTCGTGGCCCCCCTTGTGGCCGGGTGCGGGGGGTGTCTACGGGTTCGGCCGGCCCCGCCACCCGGGGTGGGGGGGGGGCCCGCCCCCCGGCCCCCCCCCCTCGCGGTACGCGCCCGCGGGCGTCAGCCGCGCTGGATGCCCGTGGTGTCGGCCAGCACGCCCTGGCTGCCGTCCGGCAGCTGCGCGACCAGCGCGGCGCCGCGCTGCTCGACGGCCAGGTACCAGGTGCCCGGCACGACCTCGCCGACCGGGGCGCCGGCCGGGTTGTCCTTCGGGGCCAGCTGGCGCGGGGCCGGGACGGCGAACCAGAACGGCTGGAAGTCCGCCGCCGGGGCGGCCGCCTGCTGCTGCGCGGCCGGGGCCGGCTGCGGCACCGGGGTGCCGGCGTCGTGCGGCTGGACCGGCTGGCCGGGCTGCGGCTGGCCGGCGCCCGGGTAGCCGTAGCCGCCCTGGCCGCCGAACGCCGGGTCGTGGCCCTGGGCCGGGTAGCCGTACTGACCGGACTGGCCGGGCGCACCCGGGTGACCGGGCTGGCCCGGGTAGCCGTACTGGCCGGGGACGGCCGCCGGGCGGTCGGAGACCAGCGGGGCCTTCAGTGCGGGCACCAGGGGGCTCGCGGCGGCCGCGCCGGCGAGCACGATCAGCGCGATGAAGCCGAGCCAGGCGCCGAAGCCGTGGCTGACGTTCGGGCCGTACGGGCTGGCGCCCAGGGACCAGACCGAGGTCCACAGCGCGGCGACCGCGAAGGCGATGCCCCACTGGTCCAGTCGCAGGCCGAGGACCTGTCGGTTGGCCGCGGCCTGGCCCTGGAAGCGCTGCACCAGGATCAGCGCGGCGGCGACGATGCCGAGCAGGTAGATCGAGGGCAGGACGGGGAACAGATCGGTGCTCCACGCGTTCTTTGAGGCGTCCGCACAGAGCCGACCGCTGCAGTCCGCGGCCAGATAGGGCAGGAAGGAGGCGATGAAGAGCAGGACGGCCGCGCCTGCGACGGCGGCGTCTCCCCTGGTGAGAGCGCGCAGATTCACTAACGTTCCCCTCGTTGACGTGTCGTGGACGGTGGTTCGTGCGGTCGGGCCGACCGGCCGAAACTCCCGAACGGACCAGAAGCCTAGGCCCAACCGTCCTGCCGGTGCACGGCGGGACCGGGAATGGGGCGAAGTCGTTGCAAACCGTGCGGTCCGGGCGGAGCGTCGTCCTCCGGGGGTGTGCGGTTCAACTCCCGTGTCGCTCTTCGGTCTTCTCTTGGGTCGTCAGGAACGCGGTCAGCGCGTCGGCGATCCCCTGGGCCGCCTGTTGGCGCCACTGAGGGTCCGTCATTCGCTTCGCGTCCGTCGAGTTGCGCATGTTACCGCACTCGATGAACACCTTGGGGACGGTGGAGAGGTTGAGGCCGCCCAGGTCGGAGCGGGTGTCCAGGCCGTCCTTGGCGATGTAGTCCGCGTACGGTTCGCCGGTCGCGGCGTGGAACCGCTCGCGCAGCAGGAGGCCGAGCCGGTGCGAGGGATCGACGATGGCCGCGTTGTCCGCCTTTCCGGCCACCACCCTGGCGGGCATGATCACGTGGAATCCGCTGCCGCTCGCCGGGCCGCCGTCCCCGTGCACCGAGAGTGCGACGTCGGCGTGCGCGTCGGTGCCCGCGCGGGCGCGTTCGTCGATGCACGGGCCCCAGGGGCGGTCGCCGTCCTGCGCCAGCACCACCTTGGCGCCCCGGGCGGTCAGGATGGCGCGGGCCCGGCGGGAGACGTCCAGGGTGTACTCGGCCTCGGAGTAGCCCGCGTTGGTCTCGGTGCCGGTGGTGTCGCACTCCTTGCGGGTGTTGCCGATGTCCACCTGGCGGTTGATCTCGGCGGTGTGGGCGGAGTTGCCGGGGTTGTGGCCGGGGTCGAGCAGGACGGTGCGGCCGGCCAGGCCGGTGGCGGTGTCGGCGGGCGGGGCCGGGGGCCCGGCCGAGGGGGCGCCGCCGGTGGGGCCGCTGTCGGTGGGCGCCGGCGCGACCGGAGGGGTGAGGGGTGTGCCGGTGGCGGCCGGCTGGTCCGTGGCCGGCTGGTCCGTGGCCGTCGGAGCCGTGGTCGGAGCCGGGGGTTCGGCGGCCGGGGCCGAGCCCGGGGGCGATGTGGCCGGGGCCGCCGCGGCGCCCGCCGGGCCGGAGTGGTCGAGGGCCCGCCAGCCGAACCAGCCCGCCGTGCAGAGCGGAACGGCCACGGCCGCGGCCGTGGTGGCGCGCAGCAGGGCGGAGCGGCGGGGCGGTCGGGCGGCGGAACCGGTCACTGGTCGGTCAGATCCTGTCCTGGGTGCGCGGAGTCAGACCGTAGTTCTTCGCGATCACGTTCCACTTGGTCATGAAGTCCGTCTTCGCCTGGGTGGCCTTCGGGTTGAGCTCGTCCGCGCGCTTCTTGTCAGGGGTGGCCGGGGCCCTGCCGGTGCAGCCCTGGGCGGCGACGGCGCGCGCCCAGCTCGCGTACGCCTTGTCGATGTCGGCCGACAGCTGCCAGGCGGACTTCAGCGAGTTCACCGCGTCCGCGCCGCCCGGCACGTCCGTGACGGTCAGTTGGGAGAGCTTGGCCAGCAGGGCGGCCCGCTGGCTCGCGCCGTTGTCGAAGTCCTGCGCGGCGCTCTCGATGTCGGCCTTCGGCGGGCAGCTGGTCACCTTGGCGACGGCGCTGCCGATCGGGGCCTTGGCGTTCTCGCCCTCGCTGAGCAGACTGTCCAGCGCCTGGGCCTGCGTGCCGGCGGCCGGGCCGGGGCCGGTCGCGGTCGGGGACGGCGTGCCGGTGGGCGAGCCGGAGGCGCTCGCGGCGGCGCTCGGTGCGCCGTCCGTGCCCGTGGGCGCGGGGGCGGGCGGCAGGTTGTCCGGGCCGGTCGCCGGGGCGGAGGCCGGGGCGGGCGCGGCCCGGTCGTCCTTGTCGCCGCCCTGGAGGGCGAACAGCAGGCCGCCGCCGATCGCCAGCACCAGCAGCAGGGCCGAGCCGATCAGCAGCGGGGTCCTGCGGCTGGTGGGCCGGTCCTCGTCGTCCCCGTGGCCGGTCGGATGGTCGGGCTGGGTGCCGTAGGGGGGCTGGGTGCCGTAGGGGGGCTGGGCGCCGTACGGGGACTGCGGCGGGGCGGCGGGCGGCTGCAGGAGGTAGTCGTAGCCGGGGGCCTGCTGCGGCGCCTGCTGCGGGGCGTGGGACTGCGGACCCGCATGGGAGGGGAACGGCGAGGCCGGGGGCGGGGCGGCCGGGGGCGGCGGGGTGGCGGGGAACAGCCGGGCGGTCGGCGGATCGTAGCCGGGCGAGGCGGCCAGGTACGGGCGGGCGCCCAGCGGCGGGCCCTGGTCGCCGACGGCGCCGGGCACGGACGGCGGGGCCATCGGGCCGGGGTGGGCGGCGGCCTGCGGAACCGCGGACTGCGGGGCTGCGGGAGGCTGGGGGGCGACGGGTGCCCCGGGGGCGGACTGCGCTTCGGCCGGGCGCTGCGGGCCGCGCACCCAGCCGCCGGCGCCGCCGCGCGCGGTGGGGTCCCAGACCGCCGGGGCGCTGTTCTGCTGGTCCGTCATGTCGCTGCTGGCCCCCACCGTCCGCCGATGCCCTGCGCTCTGCCTGGTGCTGCGCGGCCACCGTACCGTTCGAACCCCCGCCCGACAGCCCTGGCACGACGTTAGAGCATCGGTGCGGGGACGCGGGAACGAACGCGCTACCGGGCGGCTCGGCGCAGGACCCGCAGGGAGCCCGTCACCGAGACCTCCTCGAAGCCCTCGGCCAGCGCCCGCAGGTACACCCGGTACGGGGCCTGGCCGCCGTCCGCCGGATCCGGGAAGACGTCGTGCACCACCAGCAGGCCCTCCGGCGCCAGGTGCGGCACCCAGCCCTCGTAGTCGCCGGTCGCGTGCTCGTCGGTGTGCCCGCCGTCGATGAACACCAGGCCCAGCGGGCGCCCCCACAGCGCGGCGATCCGCGGCGAACGGCCGACCAGCGCCACCACGTGCTCCTCCAGCCCGGCGGCGTGCAGGGTGCGGCGGAACCTCGGCAGGGTGTCCATCAGCCCGACCTCGGGGTCGACCAGCGTCGAGTCGTGGTACTCCCAGCCGGGCTGCTGCTCCTCCGAACCGCGGTGGTGGTCGACGGTCAGCGCGACCGTCCCGGCCTCCCGCGCCGCCGCCGCGAGCAGGATCGCCGAGCGGCCGCAGTAGGTGCCGATCTCCAGCACCGGCAGCCCGGTGCCGCGCGCCACCGCCACCGCCGCCGCGTACAGCGCGAGCCCCTCGTCCACCGGCATGAACCCGGTGGCCTCCTCGAACGCCGCCAGCACCTCGGGCGCCGGCTCGGCGCTCAGCAGCAGGTCGGACATGCGGTGCTCCTCGGGGGTCGGGACGCGGGCGGACGTGCACGGACCCTACTCGACGGTAGCGGCGGGGAGAGCGGCGGGGACATCGGCGACGACGTCGGTGGGGACGCCAGCGGGGGTATCGACACGGTGGTGATCATGGCGTGTTCCGGTGGTGGAAGGACAGTGAATCCGCACAGTTCCGCCGGCCGGTCGTTGTGGAACGCGTTCTCGTCGCGCCGCGCCGCTCGTGCCAGAATCGGCGCGACCGCCGATCCGAGGAACACCAGGCACCCCGGGAGCAGCACCATGCGCGCAGCCGTCCTGCACAAGACCGGCCAGGAGACCCTCGACGTCCGCGAGGACGTGACGGCCGTGGGCTTCGGGCCGGGCACCGTACGGGTCCGGATGCGCGCCGCCAGCCTCTGCCACTCGGACCTCTCCGCGATGAGCGGCGTGCTGCCGCAGCCCGCGCCGTTCGTCCCCGGGCACGAGGGCGCCGGGGACGTGGTGGAGGTGGGCGAGGGCGTCACCGGCCTCGCCGCCGGTGACCGGGTGGTGCTCTGCTGGATGGCCCCGTGCGGACGCTGCGACCACTGCCGCCGGGACCGCGGCCACCTGTGCATCGCCAGCCTGCGCGCCCTCGGCGCCCCGGGCTTCCGGATTGCCGAGGGCGAGCTGAACGCCTCCGGCTTCTACGGCACCGGGGCCTTCGCCGAGGAGGTCGTGGTCGCGGCGAACGCCGTCATCAAGGTGCCCGCCGACCTCCCCTACGAGGCCGCCGCGCTGATCGGCTGCGGCGTGACCACGGGCATCGGCGCCGCCGTGAACACCGCCCGGGTCGAGCCCGGCGCCTCCGTCGCGGTGATCGGGGCGGGCGGGGTCGGCGTGGCCACCGTGCAGGGCGCCCGGGTCTGCGGCGCCGGCCGGATCACCGTCGTCGACCCGGTGGCCTCGCGCCGCGAGCGCGCCCTGGCCTTCGGCGCCACCGAGGCGATCGCGCCCGAGGAACTGAAGGCGGCGGCCAAGAAGCTGCCCGGCGGCGGCTTCGACTACGTCTTCGAGGCGGTCGGCCGCGCGGCCACCGTCCGGGCCGGCTACGAGGCCGCCCGGCGCGGCGGCGCGGTGGTGGTCATCGGCGCGGGCGCGCAGGACGACCTCGCCCAGTTCACCATGGGCGAGCTGTTCTTCAACGAGAAGCGCCTGCTGCCCTCGCTGTACGGCGGGGCGACGGTGACGCGCACCATCGGGCTGGTGGTCGACCTCTGGCGGGCCGGGCGGATCGACCTCGACGGGATGGTCACCCACCGGGTGGGGCTCGCGGACGTCAACGAGGCGATCGCGCAGATGCGCAGCGGCGAGGCGCTGCGGACGGTCGTCACGATGGACTGAGGGCCGGGCCGGGGCGGGATCCGGGGACGGCCGGGCGGGCGGGGAAGAGCGAGGGCCCGCCGGGGGAGTCCGTGATCTCCGGGGCGGGCCCTCGGGCGCGGCACCGCTGTGCGGTGCTGCTGCGCGGTGCCCTTGGTGCCGACGCCCTGGTGGTGGTGCGGTCAGCCCCGCGCGCCGGCCGCGCGGTGGCGGCCGTGCGGGTCGGTCTCCGGGCTGTCGTCGGCGGCGGAGCCACCGCGGTGGCGGCCGTGCGACCCGGTGTCCTTGGCCGTCTTCTCGTCGGCGTCGGTCCCGGTAACCGCGGGTCCGGTGGTGTCGGTGAGGGTGTCGGACATGAGATTCGTCTTTTCCGTGCGGAGGGTGCGGGTCATCGGCGCCCGGCCGGCGCCGGTGGCGCACGGTCGGGTCCCCGATCGGGTGCTCGGTACGCGCCCGTAGCCGGTGATCACGGCCCGTGCCCCGGCCACCATAACGGCCGGGACGGGCGAGATCCTATCGAGATCCTGACGCGAGTCCCGTGCTGGTCCGGGGCCCGGAGCCGGGCCGGCGGCGCACCGGCTCGCGGTGGACCGGGGCGGTGCCCGAGGGTCGCCGGGCGGGGCCGACAGCCCGCGCTCACCTGCGGAGAGTTCACTCGGATCGCCCAGCGCGGCGTCGGGGCCGCCCGGCCGCGCGGGAGGATCCGGGAGTCCGTGATCTTCGGCGGGCGGGCGGCGGATCAGCCCGGACGGCCGGTCCGCAGGAACGTGGCCAGCAGCTCGTGCAGGACGGCGGCGCCCTCGTCGGCGAGCACCTCGTGCCCGGAGCCCGCCGCCTCGACGTACCGGAAGTCCTCGCCCTCGACCCGGCCGATCCGCAGCAGTTCGTGCCGCAGTGACCGGGACTGGCTCACCGGTACGACCTCGTCCCGGTTGCCGTGCACCATCAGCAGCGGCGCGCTCAGCCGGTGTGCGAGTTGCAGGACGTCGCGCGGTCCGCGGGCGTCGGCGATCGGCTCGCCACCTCCCAGGCGGGTGGCCAACGCCCCTACGGGGGGCGCCGCTTCGGCCAGCAGCCGGGCGCCGGACAGGAACGGTGCGACCACCGCGCAGCGGGCGACCTGCCCGGCCGGCGCGTGCGCGGCCGCCAGCAGCGCCAGGAAGGCGCCGTAGCTGACCCCGAAGAGGGCGGGCGGCTCCAGGCCCAGGGCGGCGCGCTGGCCCGCGATGCCGTCCAGCAGGTACAGGACGTCGTCCAGGTCGGGGCCGCCCCAGGCGCCCCGGATGGCCAGCGCGTGCGCCACGCCGTAGCCGGTGGAGCCGCGCTGGTTGGGCGCGACCACCGCCAGGCCCTCGGCGGCCATCCGCTGCAGCGCCGGATCGAACTCCAGCCGCCAGGCGTCCGCCGGGCCGCCGTGCAGCGCCAGTACCAGGTGCGGGCTGCTCAGCCAGGTGTCCCCGCCGTACACCACGGCCTCCAACGGGCCTGCGGAGCCCGCCAGTTCGAGGCTCTGTGCGGGCTGCCAGCGGCCGCCGTCGCCGGGCGGGGTGCTGCCGTCCAGCCGCCAGCCGGGCGGTGTGGTCCGTACCGGGCGCATCCCGCCGGGCTGCCAGGGCAGGACGGTGTCCCGCCACGGGCCGGGCAACCCCGAGGCCAGCGGCGCGAGTTGAAGCGGCAGCGGTACCGGGGCGGAGGCGGCCGGGAGCGGGCCGTGCGCCAGCAGCGCGTCGACGTCCAGGGTGGCCAGCGCCGTCGGATGGTCGGGCGAGGAGTACGGCAGCCGAAGCCCGGCCTCGCCCCAGTGGCCGACCGCGCCGAGCCGCCCGGGCGGCGCCGGCAGCGGGTCCAGCCGTCCGGCGGCGGGCCGCCACAGCGCGAGTGTCGAGCCCGCGCCGTGGTCGATCTGCACCGCGACCCGGGGGCCGTCCGCCGCCACCCGCAGGGCCACCGGCCGCAGGAGCATGCCCGCGACGTGCAGGCACTCCGGGAACCGCAGCGGCTCCCCGGTGCCGAGGAGGCCCCAGCCGAGCCGGTCGGTGCCGGGCGCGTCGCTGCGCACCATCGCGAACCGGCTTTCCGGGTCGAACAGGACGAGGCGGTCGTTGCTGTGCGGGCCGATCTCCAGCAGCGGGGTGGTGCGGCCGGTGCGCAGGTCGAGCACCACGCTGCGGACCAGGCCGTCGTTCACCCGGTCCAGCGCGAGCAGCGTGCCCGTACGGTCCAGCCAGGTTCCGCCGCCGTGCAACCCGGGGATCTCGGCGACCTGTTCGGGCTCGCTGCCGTCCGTCCGCACCAGCCAGGCGGTGGTCGCCGGGCGGGTGTCGCTGCCGAGGGCGACCGCCACCGGCGTCCGCGGCCCGGCCCCGGCCGGTGCCGGGAGCGGCAGCACCCGCAGTCCGGCCATCCTGAGCGCACCCAACGGCTGTTCCACGGCGGAGCTTGCGCCCGGCGTCAGGCGGGTCAGGTCGTGCCGGTCGCCGTCGTGCCGACAGATCAGCACCGAGCCGTCCGGCAGGGCGACCAGCTGCGAGCGCAGGCTCTCCGAGCGGTTGCCGGGCAGTGCCAGTGCGGTCGGCGCGGCCGGCCCGCCGTCCTGCGGAAGCCGCCAGCTCTCCACGTACCAGCCGCTGTCGGCGGAGGAGGCGAGGCAGGCGGCGTGGCTGCCGTCGGCGGCGAAGGCGAAGCTCAGCCGGCGCAGGGCCTGGGTCACGGTCCGGGTGGCCACGTTCATGCTCCGCTCACCCCGGTGGTGCCGGCCGGGCGCGCGGCGCCGGACGGGCCTGTCGTGTCCGGCCGGAGCCGGGGGCCGCCGTGGCGCAGCCGCGGCAGGAAGGCCGGCGGGCCTGCCGCGCCGGTGCCGTAGCCGGGGGCGCGGCCGGCCCCGGTCCCGTCCGGGAGCACCAGGAGGTCGTCGCGCAGCGCCGTCCGCACCCGGGCCACTCCCCACCGCTGCCGCGGATGCTCGGCGCGCAGCCCGAGGATCGCCGGCGCCAGCCGCCGGGCCGTCCCGCCGGTCCTGGCCGCGAGGGCGAGCCAGCGGCCGAGGCGTTCGGCGACCGGGCGGGCCTGCGGGAGGTCCTCGGACAGCAGCGGGTCGTGGCCGGTGGCCAGCAGGAAGAGCAGTCCGCCGAGGGCGTACAGGTCGACGGCCGGATCGGCGACGCGGCTGCGGTCGGCGGCGGCGAGCCGGCCGGGCCCGTGCTCGGGGGCGCGGTAGCCGGGGGCGCCGGCCGAGCCCGCGGGCCGTCCGGTTTCGGCGGCGAGTTCGAGGTGGGCCAGCCGCAGCGTGCCGTCCGGGCGGACCATGACGTTGCCGGGGGAGAGGTCGCGCAGCACCAGCCCCTGGGTGTGCACCTGTTCGACGAGGTCGAGCAGTCCGTGCGCCACCGGCCCGGCCTCGGCCCAGCCGACGTCGGGGCTGCCGTCGCGCCGCAGCCGCGCGGCCACCCAGTCGTCCAGGGGCTGCCCGGCGATTCGTTCCTGCACCAGGAAGACGGAGTCCTCCTGCTCGATCAGTTCGACGGCGAGCGGCGCCAGGCCCTGCCCCGCCAGCCGGGCGAGCAGCGCGGCCTCGTGCCGCAGCGCGTCGCGGGCGTCGGTGCCGGCCCGGTCCACCCCCGTGTGCGCCCGGGCCTGCTTGACCACGACCTCGGCACCGCTCGACACCTCCCGGCCGAGGAACACCCCGCCCTTCGCGCCGTGCCGGACGGCGGCGGTCAGCGCGTACCGCCCGGCCAGCAGCACCCCGCCCCGGCGCTTCGCCCCGGCCGAAGGGGCCGCGGCGGAAGCGGAAGAAGGGGCAGGCACGGAGGGAAGCGCCTTGCCGGAAGAAGGGGCAGCGCCGGAAGAAGGGGCAGGAACGCGCGGCGAGGACGCGGGCGGCCTGGCCGTGCGCCGGAAGCCGCCGGCGGTGACGTCCCGGTCACCGCCGCCTCCCCGGCCTCCGGCACCGGTCAGTGCCGCCCGCGTCGTCTCCGGCCACGAACCCGCCGCATCCGGTCCGCGCTCCACCGATCCCCTGCCCCCGGCCGCACGCAGCGATGTGCCCGCCCTCATTCGCCACCACATCCCTTCGTCTCCGCCGCCGCGCCGGGTGCCCACTGCTCGCGGCACCC
>NZ_JBSHBN010000240.1:0-9846 GCF_053612025.1 Kitasatospora sp. NPDC054768 | reverse complement strand
CTGGTCGTTGAGAAGGGAACTGAAGCCCTGTTAACGGTCGCGGTGCCCGTATCGAAAGGCAATCCGGTCAGAATCCGCAAGATACCGATACCACCTAAGGAGAGAACCAGGAGCGCACTCCGGGAAAGGACGGCGAGCGACTCACCGTCTCGCCGACGCTTTGATGGTTTCATCACCGACCGCGGCGTGATGACACGTACGACGGGCCCTCCCTGCTGAGGGCTTGATGGGTCCGATGGCGCCTGTAATACCGGGGGCCACGCCGGACCGGGTGTGCTGCGCTGGGTGGAGGGAGTTCTTTGAACGGGATTCGTGGCGCATGCGCGATTGTGCGCGGTGGGCGATCGGCGTAGGGATGGGCCCGGATGCGGCTGAGGTCGCTGCTATCGGAACCGGTGCGCCTGTTCTTCCGGCTGGCTTGGGCGCTCAGGCCACGAGAGTGGACCGGGATCGGACCGAGCGGCTTGTGAATCTGATTCCGGTGCGTAGTCACCATTGCCCCCTCGAGCATGTAATGACGGAATGCCGGGCGAACACGTGCGGACCATGGTGTCGCTCCTGCTCTTGTGACCGGCACGCGAGCTGGTGCACTCGAGCGTGCTGTCGAGGTCTGCCGTATGGCTGCCGATGCGCTGCGAATCGGGGAGTCATCGTCTCGGCGTTGCCTTGTCGGAGGGCTGTAGGCGCCATAGCTGGTGTGGGCGTCCGTCGTAGGTCTGCTGGACGATAGGTGCACCGGGGGTGGTGTATCCGGCGAAAACAGCAAGCACCAGACCGCTGTTGACATTCGTCAACTTGTAGTACCCGCCCCCTTGCTCGGACGCGGTCCACTGTGACTCGAGGCCAGAGCCGAGGGTCTGTTGGACTACGTATGCGCCGTAAACGGTAGAGGCGTTCTCCACGCTCATGACCAGGTTTGAGTTGCTGTTAGTGATCTGCCATGCCTCGGAACCCGCCGAGGTGAGAGTCCACTGTTGATTGGCACCATCCTGCGGGGAGGCCTGCTGCAGCCTGGCACCAGGGGCCGTCGAAGAGTTCGGGACCTCGATCGCGAGCCCGCTCTTCTGATTGACCAGCAGACCGCTCTGTGTGGGTGTGTCATCGCTGGGGTTGGTGTTCCCGATGGAGCTGGAGTTGACAGAGTCGATCTGGACTTCTGTCAGCAGGGGAAGTCCATCGGGCGGTAGGACCAGGGGCGGGGAGATAGGGTTGTCGTTCGGGTCCGTCATGGTGACGTTGAGTACCGTGACGGTGCTGGGAAGCCCCGCAAGCACAGCGTACGGGTCGCCTGCATGGACCGGACGGCCGAACGGCCATCCGGCGCCGCTGTCGCCACCAATGACAGGATGAAAGTACCGGTACAGCGCGTCTCTGGCGGCAATCTCCGCATTGACGGCTGCGAGGCTTCCCACGGCAGGCCATACCTGGATCGTGGCTGCCACCTTGAACGGCACCCACACCGGCTCGGTGACCTGTACACGCGTGCCGAGCAGGCGCAGGGCCTCCTCGGAGGCACGGATAGCCTCCTTGGTCTCGTCGGTGAGGACGAGGTCGGCGGCCGGTAGTGCCTGGCCGGGGTCACCGGTGGGGCGGGGGACGACAGTGACCTGCAGGTGTTGGTCGGTGTCCGCCATGGTGCCAATGCGCAGGGCAGATCGGGCGCTGCCTCCGACGGTGACGGTGCGGACACGGGCTGCGTCGGGAACGCGCCTCGTGAGGACCTGGGCATGGTCGTCCGCGCTGACGGCCCGGTGAAGGGGGACCAGCCGGGCGGTGGCGCGGGCTACGGCCTCGTCGAGGGTCTCGGGTTCGGCCCCGCCGGTTGCGGCCGCGCGGTTGGTGACAGTGGCGGGCGGAGTGTTCACCCAGGAGGTGAGGCTACCGGCGGGGACGTTCCCGCGCGTGCCCTGACACGTCTCGTAGCCGGCCCGTACCTCGGCGCCGAGTCGGGGGATCTGGCCGTGCTGGTACGGACCGTAGGTGTAGGGCGTGCTGGGGCCGAAGACGACCTCGCCCGCAGTGGCGTCCCACACGAACCGGTAATCAGCAGACAGGGAACCCGCGAAGGTGGTGTCTTGCACCCAGGTATCGGCGGGTGCGCCGCTGCTGACGGTGGTGACCGTCAGGGTGACCGCCGGGGTGCCACTGGTGGTTTGCTGGAGGATGGGCTGGTAGGTGGGGCGGAAACGCTGGTCTGGCGTGCCGTCGGACACCCCGAGTACTTCGTCGACAGTGGTGATATTGACTGCGGGCACGGTACCGGTTGCCGTTTCGGCGGGCAGAACGAGGGTCTCGATGGTCCGAAAGGTGATGGTTGGGCCCGGATAGCTACTCGGGGTGGAGACGGTCGTGCCCTGGGGAATGGTCCGGTCGGTGGAGTTGGGGTCGGTGAGGGTGAAAGTGAGCTCAGTGCGGGCGGCGGACGGCGGAGTCGGGACAACGCCGGCCAGGCGCAGCAGAGACGCGCGGGCGGCGTCAGTGAGCTGATCGGTGCGGTACCCGAGTTGTTCGACGCGGGAGGCGCAGGCCTCGATCAGGGTGACGCCTGGGTCGGAGACGTTGTGGTCGGTCCACTGGGGGCAGCGCTGGGGGATGTAGCGCTTGGCCGCGTCGACGAGGTCCTGGAAGCGCAGGTCGTCCAGGGAGGGAACGGGGACGTTGCTCATCGTTAGGCTCCTGCGGTACCAGTGCCGGGTTCTCCGGGCAGGGTGTAGAAGGGGAAGACCAGGTTGCGGGGGCTGTTGGTTGCCAGGATTCGGTAGCTGATGTCGATATAGAGCAGACCGGAGACCACGGTATCCGCGGTGACGTCGACTTCATCGACGGCGATCCGCGGTTCCCAGCGTTCCAAAGCGGTGTGGACGGTCTCGATGATCTGACCACCGGTCGTCGCGTCGATGGGAGCGAAGACCAGGGCACTGACGCCGCACCCGAATTCCGGGCGCATCGGGCGCTCTCCCAGCATTGTTCTCATGATCAACTGGATGGACCGGTCGATGTCTTCGGCTCCGCCGACAAGCGCGATGGTGCCGTCATCGGCGACTGTTGCAGGGAAGGTCCAGCCTTTTCCGATCAGTTCGTCCACGATGGCCTCCCTCGGGCGAGGTCATTAAAGTGAGTCGAATGGGTGCTATAGACCTTGTTGCCTTTTCGGATGGTCGATCGCAGCCATGCCGGGAAACGGGCATCAGGGATGTTCGGCTCGTTAGGCAGCCGTGAGGAAAAGGGGAGGAACGTCATCCTACGTCAACCTTTGGCGAAGCGATTTTAACGCTATCGGTGCCGTTGATTTCTACCGTTTTCGCGTTAAGCTTGAGGCTACTCTTGGTGTTATCCCCGATCTCCAGGCTGTCCGTCGTGAGTGTCAGGCTTTTGGTGCCCTTGAGCTCCAGATTTTCCGCTTCGATCGTGATCTTTTTTGCCTTGCGGTCCAGGCGGATCTTCACCTCCTGGTCCCCGGTGCTCAGCAGGACGCCGCCCTCATCAGGGTGGTCCAGAAGCTCGATGCGGTTGCCCTCACGTGACGACAGTGACCGGCGGTTCACAGCCTTCGAGTCGGCATCAATCAAGTCAACGCTGTGTGTCGAAGGATGGTCCTTGCCGTTGTACAGGCCGCCCAGGACATAGGGGCGGTCCAGGCGTCCCTGCTCGAAGCCAACGAGCACCTCGTCTCCGATGCCGGGGCTGATCACCCCGCCCCCGCCTTCGCCTCCGAACTGCACGGTACGGGCCCAATCGGAGACGTAATCCTCGCTGAGCCACGGGAAGGCGATCCGCACCGCCCCCGACTGGCGCGTATCGGGATCACGGACGTCTTGGACGGTGCCGATGGCAAGCCCCGGCACCGCGTATGCTGCCGGTCCATTGCGGGCAGCGTGCGGGACGCGCTGTTGCGAGCTCACGTTCACCTTAGTGCGATAGCCGCGGTCGAAGACGTGGCGAGTACCGGTAACGGTGTAGCGGCCAGTGAACGGCTCTCCGACATTGACGAGCGTCACCGGCGTGCCGGCCGTCAGATGTGGGGAGCCATAAACCGTCGCTTCCAGGTCCACAATCGCGGCTGCGGCCGTGTCGGCGAAGTATTCGGCGACACCCTTGACATCACCCTGCAATGCGTACCCAGTGCCGATTACTTCAGTGAAGGCGCCTCCGCCCAGTTTCGTGGCCAGATAGCCGGCGCGGGTGCCGATATCGATATATTTGCTGCCGTCGACTTTTGCGGTACCAACAGTGGCCTTTTTAGTATCGATGTTCCAGCCGCGAACCTGGACTTCACCGGCTGGCCCGGGCGAGCCCACGGCGACTTGCAGGGACAGCAAGTTGGTTCCATAAGACAGTACGTACGGGTTATCGTCGCCCGCCTGGCGCGGATCGGGTGCGCTGTCGGCGGACTGAAGCGCTTTAAGGAACAGCGTGCCATTGTTGACGACGACCACAGCGCCGTGCAGTTCTGCGAGGTACTGAAGGAATTCCCAGTCGGTGATGTTCGGCTGGACCAGATACTTGATCTTGGACGTCGAGCCGGCAACAGACCCAACTCCGAGCGCCGCGTGGCTGGCGATGTCGCGAACGACCTTCTCCAGCGTGGTCTCCTGCCATGCAGTCAGCCGGCGGCCTCGAGTCAGCCGCTGCGCCCGGTCGTAGGCTCTCAGTACCGTGAATGTTCCCTGCTCCTCGACCTCGCTGGCCACACCGGCCACCTCGCCGCTGAAGAGCACGACGGGCCGGCTGTCGGCGGTGGTGTCCGCCGAGACCTTCAGAGGCGTTCCGATGGCGATCCCACTGCTGCTAAGCAGCTGGTGATTGGGGTCGCGGAAGCGCAGGGTCGCCAGAGCCGGCAGATTGGCGCGGGTGTCCACGTCGACGGTGGTGAGCCTTGCGGCCCACTCTTCCGGGAGGGCCGCCGTGGTCTCAACCAGCGGTGTGGCTGAGTAAGTGGTCATGATCCGCTCTCCGCGCTAGGGAGCCATGCCCCTGTTCCCCCGGCAGCCACCTCATCGACGGCGGGGATGAGCAGAGTAGTGCCTACTGCAAGCCGTTCAGGATCGACGATTCCGTTGGCAGCAGCAATCTGCCGCCACTGAGCGGCGTCGCCGTAGTAGCGCCAAGCCAGCGAAGCCAGGCTGTCACCGGCCTGCGTCTGGTGCACGGCTAGAGCATTTTTGGAGCCTGAGGTAGGGTTTTGTTTGGGTACGGTGCGGGGGATCTCATGCAGCGACAAGCGACAGGTGGCCCGGCTTGGCCTCCCGTCAACATTGAAAAGCGTGTATTCGACATCGACTGTGCTGAGGTAGGCATAGAACGAAACGGTGCGTGCACGTCCCCATTCAAGGCGTACCCACGGGGGGGACAAGGTACTACCAACCGCGAAGCTGCTAATGGCGGGCCGACAGCAGTCGAACAGCTCCTCTACTTGCTGTTCAATCGTGTTAACTAGACTGTAGGTCGAGTCGAGGAAGACCTCCACGCTGACCGACCTGAGATCGGTCCCGTTGAACTCCGGTGGGGCGTACCCCGATTGCTTGGATGGCTCAAAATTCCAGTTGGCGGACGTCGACAGGCTGATCGACTCGGGATTGAACTGCAGCGGGATTCGCGAGATCATCGGTCCGGGCTTGTTGGCCAGGCTGCGTTTGGCCGGCGGATCAAAGATCACGAGCGTAGCGCGGGTGAGCCCGAGCGTGGACAACGAGTACGAGGAGGAGGAGAGCCTGGACAGGGAGGGCAAGGACGGCACGACTGGCAAGAACGGCACCGTGGCAACTCCTTTCAGAACGGGGAGACGATGAAACCGTGATGGGCGATTTCAAGCGTCTCCATCCCGGGACGGGAGTCTTCAGCGCTGAACGACGGCCCCTCCCATCGCACAGGCACGACCCGCTCCATGCTCCATCTCGCGATGACGGAGCGGTTCGGGGCCAGCGCGGCGATGGTGCCGATCGTGGGAATGGACTGCATGGTCTGGCTCCGGAGCCACAGCCAAGCCGCGACGGTACTGCTGGTGAGGGGACGGGTCAGCACGATGTTGGAGTAGGACAGGCGGGTAGGGATCACCCACCGGTGAGCTTCCAGGCCGCCCTCCCAGCGCTCCTCTACCTCCAGGTTGGCGGCAAGGCCGTCACAGGTGGTGAAGGATCCCAGATCGTACATTCCGATCCATACCTGGAACCGCCAGCTGGTAGCGAATGACTCGGCCACAGCCGATACTCCTATCCTTGTGCACCCGGGTATAGCAACGTGGTGCATATCGTGTGACTCTGGGTGGGCTCGAGGAATGTCGACAGGTCAGCGAGGTAGTTCCATGTACCACCTTTCCGGCCTGTCTTCCTGGCGATGCACCACCTTTCGATGCAGCATGCGAGCGAGTACGGGCACCAGCACGCGAGTAAACTCATTACTGTGACGTCGAGTCATCTCGCGGACCATCACGGCTGTGTCCTGCACCCCGCCGGGGCGGGAAGCGCCGTCATGCCGATTCGTCGCCACGGGTGTCATCTGCCTGGGCGACGATCGCGCAGGCCTCGCCAGCCGCGAAGCGGTCGCATTCGGTTGCCGCCCGCCCATGTAGTTTGGGCTGGGCAGTACAGGCGATGGCGGTGTTTGCGGCGCGGGCTGGTCGTACAACGGTCGGGTGCTGGTGGGCAGGGCCGGCAGCGCCGTACCCATCCCTACCAAGGGAAGCGGGGGAGTGGCACCGGTGGTCAGGCGTGCCGACAGCGCTGGGCCTGTCTTCAGGGTGCTGGTGGGCAGGGTCGGCAGCGCCGTACCCATCCCTACCATCGGCAGCGCCGTACCCATCCCTACCAAGGGAAGCGGGGGAGTGGCACCGGTGGTCAGGCGTGCCGACAGCGCTGGGCCTGTCTTCAGGGTGCTGGTGGGCAGGGTCGGCAGCGCCGTACCCATCCCTACCATCGGCAGCGCCGTACCCATCCCTACCAAGGGAAGCGGGGGAGTGGCACCGGTGGTCAGGTGTGCCGACAGCGCAGGGCCTGAGCCTGGGCTGGGGCCGGGCGGAGCAGGCGAGGGGGGTGTTTGCCGCACGGGCCGGCCGTCATAGACACCAGTCCCCACGGGGGGCGGCGTGAGGAAAGACGAAGCCGCTGAAGGACCGGGCGTACGGTACCCAGCTGTACTCACCTTCGCATCCGCGACCAGTCCTGACAGACGCTCGGCCGACGGCCCCTTGCGCTCGTCAGGACTCGACCGCCAGACAAGGAAAGGCCCGAGCCCCGTTCCGTCCAACGCGTGTGCGCCACTGGACCGACGTGCCGCACACGCTGGGTAAGGCATCCGTGTCAGGCAGGTCCACGACAGCTCGTGCCCCGATAGGGACATCCACTGTACCTGCCAGGCCGACAGACGATCACGGAAGCCCTGCAGATCGAGTACTGGCTCAACCTTGCTGAAGGCCTCTGCGACCTCCTGCTTCGGCAGCACTGACCTGCCATGGCTCATGTGGATCATCCGCCTCTGTTGATACGCGTGTTGATGTGGCCGATTTCGCGCACATAGCGGAGCCGGTCTCCGTGTACGAGATCGAGCAGATCACCCGGCGGCCAGTGGAAGTGATACGCGAGGTATGCGACCTCCTCATAGAGCCGTCGCGCCGGGTGGATCAGGATTCCCCCAGGCGTTCACCCGCTCCGGGGCCCTCAGGGTCAACAGCATTGATCTGCTCGTAGAAACGCTGCAGATAAGCCACGTCCGCGGCGAACAGCTGCTCCACGACTTCAGCGCTCACGTGGCGCACCTCGCCCAAGCGAGTGATCACGAGACTGAGCAGCACTACCCCCAAGTAGGCGGGATTCTCTCGCACTCGCTGATCCATCAACGGAGACAGCTCGTCACGTGCGGTGGCCAGGCGCATGGCACCGTTCCGGTGGACCCGGCCAGCCTGGTCCACGTATCCCATCGGGAGATCGAACTCGAACTCCGTCCGCAGCGGCTCTGCGCCACCCTCCGTCAGCTGATCAGTCTGGTAGGCCATCTGGGTCGTCATTACGGCTCAACCGTGATGTCTTCGAACTCAAGCGTGACCGTCTCCAACGCCGGACCGCTCCCATCAGCCTGCAGATCTGCGCCGCTCCATGCACTGGCCCAGCAGTTGACCAGTCCGATACGGCGCACCACGTTCTTCTGCGCGTCGATCATCTTGATCGTCACATGCTGCCGAGCGCCGTCCAGATTCGCATCCAGCAAGGTTGCCTTGAGCCAGTTCGTGAACTGCGTGCTCTTGTCCATCCCCCGAGTGACTGTCACCTGACCGCTCTGGGGAGCACCCGGCTGCTTCCGGTAGATCAGTTCACCGCTCGGGCTCACCTGGGTCACCGCAATGACATCTTCAGCGATTTGCAGGCCAGAGACGGCCTGCACCGTCTCCACCTGATAGTTTCCCAGGTCGATGGCGAAACGGAACGGCGTCAGCGTATTACCGGTAGTCATCTCTTAGCTCCTCTAGGAGTCGGGCCTCTAGGCGCCGTAGGTCTGGGTGATGCGGAACACGACGAACTCAGCCGGCCGAGTCGGTGCCACGCCGATGTCGCAGATGAGCTGGCCCTGGGCCATGGTCGCGGGAGTGTTGTTCGTCTCATCGCACACGACATAGAACGCATCGGCCGCGGTCTTTCCGACCAGGGCGCCGCTGCGCCACTGGTCAGTGAGGAAACTGGTGGCCGTGCCGCGGACCCTGGCCTGCAGGTCTGCGTTGTTGGGCTCGAAGACGGCCCACTGGGTGGACTGCTTGATGGAGTCGCTCAGGAAATTGACGTAGCGCCGGACGTTCAGGTAGCGCCAGTCCACGTCGGTCACGGCCTGAGTCCGGGCCCCCCACACCAGGCTGCCCTGGGAAGGGAAAGTCCGCAGGCAGTTGAAGCCCTTGTCATTGAGAGGGCCCTGAAGGTCGTCGGTCAGGGTGAATTCCAGGTCGAGCAGGCCGTTGACGGCCACGTTGGCCGGGGCCTTGTACACTCCGCGGTCGGCATCGGTGCGTGCCCACGTCCCCGCCACATGTCCGCTCGGTGGAATCAGCACCGGACTGGCATCGTACGCACTCGGTACCTGCAGCCACGGGTAGTACACCGCCGCGAAGGAAGCCGTAAGGCCGGTCAGGCCCAGGTCCAGGTTCGCGGCGTCCGTCGGGATGGTGCCCTTCGGCAGATCGAGCAGCGCTACCCGGTTCCCCATCGCCTCGCAGTGGTTCACCACTGCCTTCTGAGCAAGGGGCCGACCGGCAGCGTCGATGCCGGTGATGTCATCGAGGCCGGGGACCGCCACCATCGTCACATCCAGCTGGGCCTTCAACGCGTCCAGCGCCGCATCCAGATTCGTGGAGGCGGGATCGACGTTGAGGATGTAGCACGGCCCGCCGCCGTTGGTGAACCAGCCGTACAGCGCATTCGTCATCTGCGGCTTGGTGGCTGAGGCCGTGAGGTCGACGAACTGATCGAGGTACTCCTGCCAGGTGTTGACCTTCTCCGGGACCAGAGGGGTCGCAAAAGGCGTATCAGTGGGGCCGATGAAAGCCGCGACCGATGTTGCGGCCGCTGCGATGACGCGCACACCACTGGGAACCTGCTCCACGTAGACACCGGGAGCCTTATACAACATGGGATTCTCCTTCGAGAACGGCCTGGATCCCCCCTCGCCACCATCTCCAATTCCTCCTCCCCTCGCCAGGCGAAGCCGAGGCCATGTTCAGGCAGCACGGCCTCCTGTATGGGCAGGACACCGGTCGCCCAATGCCGCGGAGTTAGCCTCCGCGTTTCACGTCGGGCTGGGACCGGATCGTGGGCGGGAATGCGAAAGTGCCTTCTGAACTGGGACGATGAGGCTTGTCTAAGGTCTCCG
>NZ_JBSHBN010000239.1:0-9928 GCF_053612025.1 Kitasatospora sp. NPDC054768 | reverse complement strand
CAACGCCAAAAACACCTACGACCCCACCCACACCCTCACCCCCGGCCACAACATCTTCCCCTAACCCCAAAACACACCACACACCACACACCACACACCACAACAAAAAACAGAACCAACAACTCACCACCCCCCACCACACCCACCAAACACAAGGACCGATCGGCGCCTGAGATCTGCAGCGTCGCATTGTTGGTGTGGTCGCTGGGATTGCCATGAGCAGTACTGGGGGGCGAATATCCGTCCAGGGCGGTGTCATTCAGAGGTACTGCCAGTGGATGCCGGTTCAGGTGGCCGGTTCAGCGGCGTCATCAGCCGTGGCGGCGAACTGCTGCCCACGGCGGGACGGGCTGCTGCCGACGCGGCCAAAACGAACGGGAAGAGCGGCCATGGACGAACACATCGTCTAACAGTTTTTGAAGTCCCAGATGCCGGTTCCGGTCTGAGCCCAGTGCTCACGTCCGGCCGCCGCAGCACCATCACCTGCGGCACGACTCACGTGACCGCCTGACCGCCTGACCGCCGAATTCATCGTCCTGCGGGTCCGCCTGGACGGACGCCCGCCCATGCCTCGAAGCGGACGGCACCCTGCCCATGTGCTGGCTGCTTGCCCAGCGGCCAGCCCACCTGGCCGAGCCCACCCACTACTGGGTCTCCAACCTGCCCCCGCCACCCCGTCCGAGGAACTGGTCCGCCTCGCCAAGATCCGCCGGCGGATCGAGCGCGACTACCGGCTGTTTCGAAAGTACTGGTCACAGCTACTCATTGATGGCTGCGACCAGCACGGTCGCTTTCGTGGCGGACGGTGAGAGGCGGGTTCGGGCGGCGAGGTGCTCGTGCTGCTGCGGGAGTGACGCCCGTGGAACCACTGCGGACAGAGCGGCGTGAGGCGTTCCGCGATGGGATCGAACAGGTCGGCGGCGCCCTGTGATGACGAAGAACCGGCGTGCCACCTGCGGGAGGGGCACGCCGTCGACCGGATGTCCTCGTTCTGGTGGGACGGTCTTGTCTACTGCGCTTCGGCCGGTTCACCGTTGGCTGCCGTGTGGTGTCCGGCGGTGGCGTGTCGGTGTGCGCCCGGGGACGGTCGGGAAGCAGGTGCGTGGCAGGCAGCGGGGTGCGCTCGCCGGAGGCGTCGCTGGTGAAGGGGATGACGCCCGATCCGCCGGGGAACTCGCCGGTCACGTAGTAGTCCGTACGGAACCCGAGGGTCGACTGGGTGCTGAGGGTGTTGCCGTCGGCGCGGACGGGCGTGAGTTCGTGGTGCTCCATCCACAGGCAGTCGGTGCTGCGCGGCGGAATGATGAGCCCTCGCTCCTTGCTCTCCTCGGCCATGGTCGACCCGTTGCGGCGGGTTTCGTAGCCAGTTCGATGGAGGCGGAGACGGAGGCGGTGGTAGTGACACCGGCGCCCATGCCGAACGGTTTGGCGGACGCCTCCACACCGACCGACGCGCCCACGGTGATGTCCGTGGCCGCGCTGAAGGAGGAGCCCGCCTCCCGGGTGACCCCCGTGGTCATCGTCTGCGACTCCGGCTGGGCCACGGTTCCGGCGCGGTTGTCGCGGAAGAGGACGAGACCGCCCATCCACGCACTCGACCCGCGCCCCTGCGAGATACGGAAACAGAAGAAGGGGCTCCTCACGCGCGGCCAGCATCCACCCGGCCATGACGGGGCGTCACCCAGCGCACGGAGGCACGATCGACTTCACAGAATCCGTGCCCGGACCGTTTTCACCTGTCGCCGACGGGGTCGTCCCGTTGCTGCCCTCACGGGTCCTGCTCGCGCCCGGGGTGTTCCTTCGAGGACGTCAGGCACGCACGTGACGTGCTGGAGGAGAGACTGCCGGGACCGGCTCGCGCCGGGCTCGGCAGGCTGTGGCGCACGGAGTTCTGGTGGTGTCGCCGCCCGGCCGAGCGGGCGGAGTGGGGGTGGAGGGACCTGCGACCCGCCCCGCACCGAGGTGGGCCGGTCACGGCCGTGGCCGTGGTGATCACGGCCCGCGGCCCGGCGGCGGCGGCGGTGGATCGTGGACGGCCCCCTGGCCCCGGTCCGCGCTTACGGGCGGGGGCGGAGATCGGCCACTCCGGGTGGCCCGCCGGCCCGTGCGGCCTCGGGCAAATCTCCCGACTCGTGACCCGACGGGCCTCCGGCGCCCGTGCGCCGCGCCGCCCCGGGCCCCCAACCGTCGCAGGTCAGCCACATATCGGGGCGGGGTGGGCGCGAGGTGGCTGAAAATTGTGTGCCATATAAACTGTGACATTGTTCTGATGGCCGGTCAGTGACAGGATCCACGCCAATCTCCTCATCTCCTTCACTCAGTCCGACCCCACGTCGGGCTGCCCCCACTCGAAGAAGGACTCGGCGTGCTCCTGCGCACAAGACTCTCCACGCTCGCGGCCGGCGTCGTCGCCTGTTGTGCCACGGCCACCGCCGTGCTGCCGGCCCAGGCCTTCGCGGCTCCCGCCGCCGTCACCGCCACCCCGGCCCTGACCGCGGCCGCCCCGACCACGACCGACCCGAACGCACCCGCCGCACCCACCGCGCCCATCGCCGGCGCGACGGCGGGCTCCGAGGAGCCCGCCGCGCCCGCGGCCCCGCTGCCCCCGGCGCTGATCGGCGAGCGACTCATGGGCGGGCCGGCCACAACGGCCGCCGCGGCCGCGACGGCCGCCCCCGTCGGCCCCAAGTCCCCTGCCCCGCAGGCCATTTCCGGCGCGGACGCGGCCGCTGCCGCCGCGCAGGCCTGCACCCCGGCCGACTTCGCCGCCCGCACCGGGGCCGACCTGGTCGCGTTCATCAAGAGCTCGACCCCGGAGTGCATCCGGGGGCTGTACAGCAGCGGTGGCGCCGACCCGAGCATCTTCCGGCAGTCCCGGATGCTGTCCGTCGCGGCCGCGTTCAAGGACCTGGCGGCCGGCTACACCGGCGACAACTCGACCGGCATCCAGCAGCTGGCGCTCTACCTGCAGGTGGGCTACTACATCCAGTTCTACTACCCCGACGCGGCCGGCCCGTACACCGGCGAGCTCACCACCGCTGTCAGGGCCGCCCTGGACGCGTTCTTCGCCGGGGCCCGCTGGCACGACGTCACCGAGGGCAACGGCATCGTGCTCAGGGACGTCGTGTGGCTCACCGACAGCGCCAACGTCCAGGCCGGCTACCTGGGCGTCTACAAGCGGATACTGGACGACTACAACAACTCCTACAACGCGGTCCCGAAGATGGTCGGCGCGGTCAACTCCGTGCTGCAGTACCCGCTCTGGCGGGGCAACTCGAACCAGGACTTCGTCAAGGCGGTCGCCGCCGACCCGAGCCTCGCCGTCTCCCTCGCCGACTTCGCGATCAACCACAAGGACCTGATCGGCGGGCCCAACGAGGTCCTCGACACCAACGCGGGCAACGACCTGGCCCGGATGGCCGGGAGCGGCCCCGCCGTCGAGGCCCTGGTCAAGCCGCTGGTCAGGAAGGTGCTGGACGCCGCGCCGCTGCTGACGCCGGCGGCGCCGCTGTACGTGCACACGGCCGTCCAGGCCGCGTACTACAACAGCGGCCAGTGCTCGTACTACGACATCTGCAACCTGCCCGCCAAGCTCACCTCGGTGGTCCTGCCGCACCAGCTGGTCTGCGACAACCGGGCCATCCAGGCCCAGGCGCTGTCGGCCGAGGAACTGGCCACCGTCTGCGCCAGCCTGCGCAACCAGGACGCCTTCTTCCACGGCGTGGTCAAGGACAACGGGCCGATCCCGAACCAGTACGCCAGGAACGTCACCTTCGGGATCTTCGCCAACAAGACCGACTACACCACCTACTCGTGGGCGATCTTCGGCAACGACACCGACAACGGCGGCCAGACCGTCATGGACGCGACCGACCCGAACAAGCTGGCCGCGACCGTGATGTACCAGAAGACCTGGAACAACAACGACCCGGCCCGGGTGTGGAACCTCAACCACGAGTACACCCACTACCTCGACAGCATTTACGACCTGAAGGGCAACTACCCCACCCAGATGTCCGTCCCGGACATCTGGTGGGTCGAGGGCCTCGCCGAGTACGTCTCGCACAGCTACCGCGGCGCCACCGACACCGACGCGATGGCCCAGGCCGCGAAGCACACCTACAAGCTCAGCACCCTCTTCCAGAGCACCCCCGGCAACTCGGACTCGACCCGCGTCTACCCGTGGGGCTACCTGGCCACCCGGTACATGGTGGAGAAGCACCCGGCCGACGTCCAGGCCATGCTGGCCCGGTTCCGCGTCGGTGACTACCGCGGCGGCTACGCGGTCTACAACAGCCTCGGCACCTCCTACGACGCCGACTTCGACGCCTGGCTCGACGCCTGTGCCGGCGGCGCCTGCTACAACCCCGGCCCGACCTCCCTGTTCGACACCTCGGTGAACGGCGCGACCGTCAGCGTGAACGACCGGTCGGTGCAGACCGGCTCCGGCCGGATCACCGCCTGGCACTGGACCTTCGGCGACGGCACCTCCTCGGACGAGCGCAACCCGAGCCACACCTACGCGGCGGCCGGCAGCTACACCGTCGCCCTGACCACCACCGACGACACCGGCCGGATCTCCACCACCCCGGCCACCGTCACCGTGACCGCCGCCCCGGTCGTCCTGCCGGCCTGCACCGAGCAGCGCGCCGACGCGATGGGCCGGAACTGCTCCCGCGGCGGCCGCGCCGCGACCGCCGGCAACCTCGACTACCTGTACGTCTACCTGCCGGCCGGAACGACCACGCTGAAGGTCACCACCTCCGGCGGCACCGGCACCGCGCACCTCTACTACAACGCGGACACCTGGGCCTCGCCGAAGGCCTTCACCGCCTCCTCCACCGGCACCGGCACCACCCAGTCCCTCACCGTCACCAACCCCACCGCCGGCTACCGCTACCTCAGCCTGTACGCCGTCACCGACTTCAGCGGCGTCACGGTCAGCACCCAGTTCTGACCCCGACCCACACACCTGAGCGGAGCGCTCGGCCGGCTTCCCGGCCGGGCGTTCCGCGTGGGCGTTCCGGATGGGCGATCCACCGGGCCGACGGGCGGGGCGGCGGGCGGGACGGCGTGCGGGCCGACCGGCCGGGCGTGCGGGCTCCTCAGCGGCGGCTGAGGTAGGTGAGGACGGCGAGGACGCGGCGGTGGCCGCTGTCGGCCGGCGAGAGGCCGAGCTTGGCGAAGATGTGGCCGATGTGCTTGTGGACGGCGTTGTCGGTGATGACGAGCCGGGTGGCGATGGTGGTGTTGTCCTTTCCTTCGGCCATCAGGGCGAGGACTTCGCGTTCGCGCGGCGTGAGGGCGGCGATCGGGTCGCGGGTGGGCCGGGTGAGGAGCTGGCCGATCACCTCGGGGTCCATGACGGTGCCGCCGGCGGCGACCCGCCGCAGTGCGTCGGTGAACTCGCTCACCCGGCTCACCCGGTCCTTGAGGAGGTAGCCGACTCCGCCGCGGCCGTCGGAGATCAGCTCGCCGGCGTACTGCTGCTCGACGTACTGGGAGAGGACGAGCACGGGCAGGCCGGGGTGCAGGCGGCGGGCGCGGATCGCGGCGTGGATGCCTTCGTCGCGGAAGCCGGGCGGCAGCCGTACGTCGACGATGGCGACGTCCGGGCGGTGTTCGGTGACGGCGGCGACGAAGCCGGGGGCGTCCGGGGTGATCGCGGCGACCTCGAAGCCCTTGGCGGTCAGCAGGAGTTCCAGCCCGTTGGCCAGCAGGACGTTGTCCTCGGCGATCACGACGCGCACGGCAGGCTCACGGTGATCGTGGTCGGGCCGCCGCCGGGGCTGTGGAGGTGGACGGTGCCGTCGAGCGCCAGGACGCGGTGGCGGATTCCGGTGATGCCGGTGCCCAGCGTCTCGTCGGCGCCGCCGACGCCGTCGTCGGTGACCTCGATCGCCAGCCGGTCGCCGTCGCGTGCGACGCGGACGGCGGTCCGGGTGGCCCGGCTGTGCTTGGCGGCGTTGGTGAGCGCCTCGGCGATCGTGAAGTAGGCGACGGCCTCGACCGCGGCGGGGACGGTGTCGAGGTCGCCGGAGCCACCGGAGCCGATGTCGAGGGTGGTGTCGATCGCCGATCGGGACGCCAGCGAGGTCAGCGCCCCGGCGAGGCCGCGGTCGGCGAGGATCGGCGGGTAGATCGTCCGGATCACCGCCCTCAGCTCCGTCATGGCCTCCTCGGTGTTCTCGTGCGCCTCCTCCAGGAGCCCGGCCACCAGCCGGGGGTCTTCGCTCAGCAGCTCACGGGCCACGCCCAGCCGCATCGCGATGGCCACCAGCCGGGCCTGGGTGCCGTCGTGCAGGTCGCGTTCGATCCGGCGGAGTTCCGCGCCGTGCGCGTTCATGGCGTGCACCCGCGTCTCGGTCAGTGTCTCCACCCGCTGTGCCAGCCGTGCGGCGGTCGAGGGGGACAGCAGCGCGACGCAGGTCCGGGCGTGCAGGCGGGCCAGCCGGGGAGCCAGCCAGTAGGTCAGGGCCGCGAAGGCGACGGCTTGTGCGGTCCCCAGGGTCAGCGCCGTGCCCCACCCGGTCAGGGGGACACCGGCGGCGAACCCGCCCGCGCGGGTGCCGGCGGGCAGCGCCCACCACAGGGGCACCGTGACGGCCGTGGTCACCGCGTTGCCCGCGCACAGCACCAGGACGAGGCCGAACGCCAGGGCGGTCACGGTGCAGGCGCAGAGCCAGCCGAGGAGTCGCCACGGGCCGACCCGGACCGGGCCGGAGCGCGGAGAGCCCAGCAGCCGGTCGGCGCGGCGGCGGTGCCAGGACGCCCAGGAGCGGGCCGTGACCGGGACGGCGAGTACGGGCAGCGCCAGCACGGCGACCGCAGCGGTGAACAGGCTCCCCAACAGGTAGCCCAGACCGCGCCACATCTCCGAAAGCCGACCGGCCCCATGGTGCTTCATCCGCACCAGTCTGGACCATGAGGGCCGGGCCGGGCATTACAGCCCACTACCCTCTTTTGTGACGGGTGGGCGGTATCGTCCGGCCTCCCCTCCCGGACCTAGCGTCAACGCCCATGACGACTTCACCGATGCGTGCCCCGCGACGACACCACCGATCCGTCCGACGGAACGTCACGCTGGCCGCCGTCGCGGCCGTGACCCTTTCCACCGGCGCGCCCGCGGCGCCGGCCGCCCCGCAGCACGACGACCGGCTCCGGATCCGGCTCCAGCGCGACGCCGACGCGCTCACCGCGGTCGGCGCCACCGGAGTGCAGGCCCGCGTGGTCACCTCCGACGGCCGGAACCTGACCGCCGCCGGCGGCGTCGCCGATCTGACCGGACACCAGCCGGTCCCCCGGAACGGCTCCTTCAGGATCGCCAGCATCACCAAGACGTTCGTGGCCACCGTGACCCTGCAGCTCGCCGGAGAGAACAGGCTCTCCCTGGACGACCCGGTCGATCGGTGGCTGCCCGGCGTGGTGTCCGGAAACGGCAACGACGGTCGCGCGATCACTGTCCGCCAGCTGCTCCAGCACACCAGCGGCATCCACGACGACTACCCGGACTACACCTCGGCGGAGGACTTCCGGCAGCACCGGTTGGACGCGTACACACCCGAACAGATCGTCGCCCGGGCGATGGCCCACGGCCCCGACTTCGATCCCGACACGGGCTGGAACTACAGCAACACCGGTTACGTCCTGCTCGGGATGATCATCGAGCGGGTCACCGGGCATCCCTGGCACGAGGAGGTCAGGGACCGGATCGTCCGGCCGCTCGGCCTCGATCACACCTTCCACCCGGGTACGTCCCCCACCCTGCCCCGGCCGCACGCCGAGACCTACCAGAGGTTCGCGGCCGGCGAGCCGTTCGTGGACGTCACCGAGCAGATCGGCTCGGGCACCAACGGCGAGGCCGGGCTCCTCTCCACCACCGCCGACCTCGACCGGTTCTTCGGCGCCCTGCTCGGCGGCCGGCTCCTGGCACCGGCGCAGCTGGCGGAGATGACCCGGACCGTCGAGGTCGGCGAGAAGTTCGAGCGGTTCATGCCGGGTGCCCGGGCCGGGCTGGGGATCTTCTCGCGTCGGCTGTCCTGCGGCGGGGAGTACTGGGGCCACGAGGGCGGTGACGCCGGGTGGATCAGCACCACCGGCGTCACCGCCGACGGCCGGCGCAGCGTCACGGTCTCGCTGTCGGGCGTCCAGGCCGCCACCGACGGGGACGTCCTGCGGGTGGCGGAGGCGGAGAACAGGCTGGTCGACGACGCGCTGTGCACGAGCCCGAAGGCGGGCGGCCCCCAGCGGCGGTGACGTCCTCCGCGCGGACCCGTCCCCCGCGTCCCTGTGGAGAACGCGTTCGCCGAGCTGGAGCTCCTGCCGCTGGAGCCCGTGACGTTCACCGGGTTCGTGGACCCCGACCGGATCGACGTCCTTCTCGCGGCGCTGGCGGAGACCGGCCTGTCCTTCGAGGTCGAGTTCACCGACGCGGACGGAGGCGAGCACCTCCATCGCTCGGCCGACCGCCCGCACTGACAAATGATTGTCAGGTTATCGACATGGGAAGGGGGCAGGCCACAGACCGCACCTCCGGAAGGACACCCGTGCACCGCACCACCGTCAGGACCACCACCGCCCTGCTCGCCACCGTACTCGCCGGGACGGTGCTGGGGGCCGCACCGGCCTGGAGCCGCCCCGCGGACGGCACCCCGCCGACCCGTCAGGTGGAGGTGTTCGCCGAGGACGGCGGCATCTCCCGCGCCCAGGCCCCGGCCGCCTCCCCCTACCTCGCCGGCCACCCCCAGGGCGTGGCGCCCGTACAGGGGGACGGCGAGGTCACGGCACTGGTCCACAACGGCGAACCGGCCACCAAGCTGGACGTGGTGGTGATCGGCGACGGGTACACGGCGCAGGAGCAGGACAAGTTCCGTGCGGACGCGGACCAGAAGTGGCGCGAGATGACCTCCGTCGAGCCCTACGCCACCTACCGCTCACTGTTCAACGTCTGGGCGGTGAACGCCGTTTCCCCCGAGTCGGGCGTGACCGGGGACCCGGACCGGGCGACGGTGCGGCACACCGCGCTGGGCTCGTACTTCTGGTGCGACGGCGTGGAGCGGCTGCTCTGCGTGGACGAGAAGGCCGTCGAGTCGTACGCGGCGAAGGCCCCGCAGGCGGACCTGGTGCTCGTGGTGGCCAACACCGCCAAGTACGGCGGCGCCGGCTACAACGACGTCAAGTCCTCGGTCGGCTACGAGGGCATCGCCACCGTGGCGGGCGGCAACGCGAAGTCCGGGCAGATCGCGGTGCACGAGACCGGGCACTCGCTGGGCAAGCTGGCCGACGAGTACGCCTACGACGGCCAGGGGACGTACCAGGGCGACGAACCCGCCGAGGCCAACATCAGCACCCTGACCGCCGACCGGATGCGTGGTCAGGGCACCAAGTGGTCACGCTGGCTGGGGCAGACCTCGCCGGACGGCGGCACGGTCGGCACGTACGAGGGCGGCGGCTACTACCCCACCGGGCTCTACCGCCCGACCGAGAACTCGATCATGCGCTCGCTCGGACGCGAGTTCAACCTGCCCGGGCGTGAGGCGATGATCGCGGGCTTCTACCGCCACGCCACCCCGCTCACCAGCCCCACCCCCGGCGGCAGCCGGCTCACCCCCGCGGACCGCCTCACCGTCGACCTGCCGGTGCCCGCGACCCGGCTCCGCTGGTACCTGGACGGGCGCGAGCTGCCCCGGCTGAGCGGCCGCACCGCGCTGGACCTGGCCGAGCTCAAGCTGACCGGGCCGCGCTCCCGGCCGCACACCCTCACCGCCGTCGCCACCGACCCGACCCCGGCCGTCGCGGACCCGGCGCTGCGCGCGAAGCTGACCGCGAGCCTGTCCTGGGTGGTCACGCGCTGAGGCGAGTCCTGGCGTGCCGTTCGACCGGACCGGCACCCGACGGAACCCCGCCCCGGCCCCTGGAACTCAAGGGG
>NZ_JBSHBN010000238.1:0-9968 GCF_053612025.1 Kitasatospora sp. NPDC054768 | reverse complement strand
TCTGGCGTTGACTTTTGGCACGCTGTTGAGTTCTCAAGGAACGGACGCTTCCTTCGGACCGCCTTCCAGCGGACCCTCCGGGCTTCGTTCTTTCGCGTTTCCAGCTTATCAGACACTTTCCGCTCCGTTTTCCGGAGTTTCATTCATCCGATTCGCTTTCGCCTTTCGGCGCTCCCGAACTCTATCAGAGCTTTTCGGTCCGTTTTCCCCGGTCATTCTCGAATTCAGATTCGAGCTCGTTCCGAGGGGCCGTCCCGTGGGGCAACTCGGAGAACACTACTCCCCTCCGGGTCGGAGGCCAAATACTCAGACCCCCGGACTCGGCCGGGTGACCCACTCGGCGACCGCAACCGTGGCGCGTCGCGGCAGGAGCGGGGACGGCTTCCGCGAGCGGGCCTTCGCCGTCGCCCGCGCGTACGTCGACTTCGCCGCCGACCACGGCGCACTACTGGAGCTGGCCTTCGCCCGCAAGCACGACCCCGCCGTGACGGACGGACTGGAGCTCGCCTGGCAGCCGCTGAAGGACGACCTCCGCGCGCTCATCTCCCTCGGCCAGACCCAGGGGCTGATCCGGGCCGGCGATGCCGACCGGATCGGCGCCATCCTCTTCACCGCCGTCCACGGCGTGGCCGCCCAGACCGCGAGCGGTCGGCTCTCCGGCCCGGCCCTGGACGAGGTCTTCGACGACCTGCTCACCCACCTGCTCCGCGGCCTGGCGCCGGGCGCCGACGACGAACCGCTGGCCGAGCCCGCCGCCCCGACCTGCTGACTGCCGCCCAGCGGCTGCCACCCCGCCAAAGAGCGGCCGGGCCGCCGAAAGGCAGCCGACCGCACCCGGCCTGCGCCGGGTGCGGTCGGGCCGGGCCGTCTCCTACTTGAACAGGCGGTCGCCGCTGGTGGCCATGCGGTGGGTGCCGCTGTGGCGGTTCACCCAGTCCCGGACCAGGTTGACGGCGTTGGCGCACTGCCAGCTGTTGTCGTACTCCCGCACGCCGGTGAAGGCGCCGTAGCCGGCGATGATGCCGTCCACCTGCGCGTCGCCCAGCAGCTTGTCGACGTACCAGGGGTCGTTGTAGGTGGTCGTCCAGGAGAGGGTGGCCGCGAGTCGTCCGGCGGCCCGGTCGGCGGCTCCCTTCTTCAGTTCCGCGCAGGTGTTGTAGGTGGCCTCCGTGCAGTTGCCGAAGCCCTTGGTGATGTCGCTGTCGCCGTAGTCCATCGCCCGGCGGCCGGCCGGGAATCCGGTGCCGGACTTGGCGAAGGCGCTCTGCACCTGGTCCCGGGTGCCGGTCGTGGTGATGCCCTCCAGCGGGCCGAGCCTGCCCTCCAGGCTCTTCCAGCCCCGGCCGCCGACGTCCGGGGTGCTGCCGCCGTGGTACTCGTAGAAGCCGTAGAGCACCTGGATGCCGGCGGCCGTCAGCCGCTGGGCCTTGTCGCGCAGTCCGGCGACGCTGCAGGTGCGGTTGGGCTCCTCGCCGCAGTAGTTGGGGTCCTTGATGTCCAGCCAGACCAGCGACAGCCGGCGTCCCGCGTTGGCGTTGGAGACGATGCGGTCGAGCATGCTGTCGAAGCTGGGGCCGAGCCGGTTCTCGCCGGCCGAGGAACAGTCGTGGTAGGCGCGCCACTCGTTCGGGTTCCACCAGGCGCAGACGTCGATCTCGATGGCGTTGGCGCCGTGGTTGATCGCGGCGTCCACGCCGTCCTGGGTGTCGACGGGGTGCGCGTTGGGTTTGTTGGGGTGAGGGTGGTGGGCGGCGGCCGCCGCCGCCGGGGTGGTGCCGAGCGCGGTGGCACCGAGGATCCCGCACAGCGCCGCCGCCAGTGCCGGGAGGATTCGCGAGCGGGCGCCGTGCCTGGGGTGAGTGGTCAAGGGGAACACTCCTTCTTGTTGGCGTACTGACAAGACGATCCCACCAACTGCGCCTCGGCGTACGGCAAACGGGCCATGAACGACATCCGGGGGACTCGGCCGGGGACACCGGAACGGTCGTCCGCCAGACCTGCTGGGCGTGGTGGCTCTGCACCGAGCCGGCCAGGTTCGCCTCCAGGCCGCGGGCGTGGCACAGCTCCACCCCGGCGCGTCCGCGTGCTCGGCGAGGTCGAACGCCCCCGGCGTGGACGGCGCGCACGGGTCGTACTCCCGCAGGCCCACCAGGGCGCGCCGCACCTGCGGCAGCGTCTTGCGGGCGTCCCACAGGTCGAGGTCCTGGGCGAACAGTACGGACATCACCCGGGTGTGCGACAACTGCTCGCTCCGGCGCGGCGTCGCCGTGATCTCGCCGAGCACCTCGGCCAGTTCACCGGTCCGCATGCCGTCCAGGCCGACCGTGACGATCCCGCAGGGATGGACCCGGGTGCCCGTCGCCAGGGCGACTCCGAGGGCGGCCTGCGCCGCCTTGCCGACCTGCTCGTACGCCTGCTTGGGCAGGGCCCGGCCGTCCGCCCGCCCGCGCCCGGAAGCGGCGGGCGGGCCCCGAGTCAGCGCCTCGGGCCGACAGCGGCGTACAGCGCGCCGCCGGTCACCAGCAGCACCACCGCGGTCCAGGTGGACGCCTCCGTGCCGGGGGGAAAGGTCATCCAACCGAAGGCCTTCCCCACGGTGGTGGGCGGCAGCGGCGGGACGAGGACGGCGAACGCCAGCCAGCCGGTCGGCAGGACCCAGGCCAGGTGCGCCCCGCAGAGCACCGCCCCGAGCGCGGCCAGGCCGACCAGGCCCGCGCTGTCCCGGACGACGACCTCGGTGGGGACGAACGTCGGACCCACCGCCTGAACCGCCAGCAGCGCCGCACCGGCGACCGCGCCGATCAGCACCGTGTGCGCGGCCCGGCGGGGCGCCCACCGGATCGCGGCGGTCCGGTCCAGTGCGAGGTCCTGCCCGCCGAGCCCGACGGAACCGGCCGCCACGCCCGCGGTGAGCACGTAGAACGCGGTCGGGTCCATCGCATCCGTCGCGCCCGTGCCGTAGCCCCGGGTGAGGGCCCACACCGCCAGCGCGACGAGCACGACCGCGGCGGCCGAGGCGGGCACCTGCCGTGAACGCGCGTACAGCATCAGCCACCTCATCACGACACACCCCCCACCGGCACCTCGCGCAGCCTTGCCGTGCAGGAGAGGGCGGCGGTGCGCAGCTCGGCGATCCGCGAGCGCTGCTCGGCGGGCGCCAGCCCCTTCAGCTCCTGCCAGAGGGCGTCGGCGTCCGCCCATGCCCTGCGCGAGAACACGTCGGTGGCCTGCTCCACCATCGGTCGGAGGGCGGGGTCACCGAGGGCCCAGCTCACGACGACGCTCTGGAGGGCGACGTCGTCCTGTGACCCGCCCTCCCGGGAGGTGCGGGCGTGGCAGCTCGGTGCCACTCCCTGGGCGACCAGCGCGCGGGTCAGGTCGTTGCCGGTCGCGTCGATGAACAGCTGATCGTCGAAGTCGACCAGCACCGCGTCGGCGGGGAGCGAGCGGGGATCGCCGAGCGCGCGCAGCGCGGTGTCCTCCCGTACCGAGGTCGGTGCCTTGTCGCCCAGGGACTCGTGCAGCACGCGCAGCGCCTCCCGGCCGCGCGGCGCGAGCTCGGCCAGGTGCGAGCGGCTGGCCTGGGTCACGCACACCGGTCCGTCGCACACCATGGCCGCGGCGGCCTTGTCGACGACGTAGCTGTCGCGCGCGGCGGCCGGCAGGACCAGCAGGGCCACGGCGGCGCCGGCCAGGGCGGGGGTCACCGCGAGCAGCCGGGCCCGGCGGGTGGCGGCCGCCAGCAGCGCGAGGCCGGTGGCGAGCAGGCCGAGCAGCCAGACCGTCTGGCCGAGGTGGACGGAGTCGGAGAGGGTCAGCAGCATCTGCCGCGGGTCCGCGGTCACCGGGGACAGCAGGCCGATCCGGTTCGACGTCCTGCTCTCCGGCACCTCCCCTTCGATCCGTATGCGCAGCATGCCCGTCACCGCGAGGCAGGCCACCACCAGGGCGGGCGGGGTGAGGACGGAGGGCAGCGTCCGCGCGACGCCCATGGCGAACACGGCGGCCGCCACGAGGCCCAGGACCGCCACCAGCGAGATCGGCAGCCAGCCGAGGCCCATGTAGGTGGTCGGGCCGAACGCCACCTGCGCTCCGCCCACGACGACGAGGAGGCCGAAGCCCACCGCCAGCGCGAGCGCGATCGCACCCGCCGGCAGCGCCGCACGGCGCCAGGCCGGCAGCGGCGTGGTCGTCAGCAGTTCGGTCATCCGCGAGCGGGGTTCACGCAGCCCGTACACCGCCCCGATGCCGACCACGAGCGGCAGCCAGAAGGCCAGCAGGGAACGGGTCCACATGGCCATGGTGGTCCACTGGGCCGTCCACCCCGCGGTGCCCCTCGACCAGATTCCGTCGTACAGGAGGAAGACCGCCAGGCTGCCGCCCAGGACGACGGCTCCGGCCCACGGGGCGGCCGAGCGCTTCAGCTCGGTTCGCAGTACACGTCGGTTCACCAGGCGCTCCCCTGCTGTCCGGAGGTGCGGAGCAGCGCCGAGTAGCCGCGCTCCAGGGGGCTGTCGCCGGGGTGCTCGGTGCTGCCCGCGGCGGCCAGTTCGTCCGGCGTGCCCTGGAAGACGAGGCGGCCGTCGGCGAACAGGACCACGTCGGAGCAGGCCGCCGCGACGTCCTCGACGAGGTGGGTGGAGACGACCACGCAGGTGTCGCGGCCCAGGTCGTGCAGCAGCTCGCGGAAGCGCAGCCGCTGTGCCGGGTCGAGGCCGGCCGTGGGCTCGTCCAGCAGCAGCACCGTCGGGGAGTTGACGATGGCCTGGGCGATGCCGGCCCGCCGCACCATGCCGCCGGACAGGGTCTTCATCCGGTGGTCGGCGCGGTCGGCCAGGCCCACCCGTTCCACGGCGCGCTGGACGGCCTCGGGGACGTCCTTCTTCGGGACCTCCTTCAACCAGGCCATGTACTCGACGAACTCGCGCACCGTGAAGCGCTTGTAGTAGCCGAAGTCCTGCGGGAGGTAGCCGATGCGGCGGCGCAGGGCCCGGTGGTCGCCCGCCTTGCCCAGGGAGGTGCCGAGCATCTCCAGTTCGCCCTCGGTGGGGCGCAGCACCGTGGCCAGGGTCCGGATCAGGGTGGTCTTCCCCGCCCCGTTGGGCCCCAGGAGGCCGTGGGCGCCGATGCCCAGGGAGAGGTCGAGGCCGTCGACGGCCATCGTGTTCCGTCCGACGCGGACCTTCAGGCCGTCGGCCCGGATCTCCCAGGCGTAGGTCTTCGGCGCGGTGTCGGCCGCGCTCGTCACGGGTGTCATGCGGTGGTCCCTTTCGATGGTGGACATTCGAGGGTGGACATGGGTTTCACAGCGTCGAGTACGCGTCCCTGCGGGCGATCACGGCGCCGGCGCCGAGCGCGAGGAGCAGCCCCCACAGGGGCAACCGGTCCGGTTGCAGGGCCAGTTGAAGGACGGAGGGGACGCGACCGGTGAGCGACGCGGGGGCCAGGACGACGGCGCCCCACGCGAGCGCCAGCCCGACGGAGGCGCGGGTCACCCCGACCACGCTGCCCAGTGCCAGGGCGGCGGAGGTGAAGGCCAGGGAGGGCAGCAGCCACTGCGCGGCCGTCATGGTCCCGGTCAGCCATCCCCCCAGCAGCAGCGGGGGCAGGACCACCACGAGGACCGCGGTGGTGCGCCTGAGCAGCAGCGGCAGACCGGCCCGGGCGGTCGAGGCGGTCAGTTCGTGTGCCGGGTCCAGGCCGCTGGACCACGACGCGGCGACGCCGCACAGCGGCAGCACCGGCGCGATCAGCGACACGAGTGAGGAGCCGCCGAAGCGCTCCGACGGCGCGACCGCGTCCAGCAGCAGCGCCACCAGGGTGACGACGGCGGTCATAGCCAGCCACGGGGTCATCACCGGCGTCAGCCAGGACGACACCCATCCCGGCCGGTACCGCCGCGGGGCCACTGTGACCGCCGCGTCCAACTGCGGTTCCAGACCGGCCCGGACGGTGTCGACGAGCGCGGCGATGCCGGGCACCCCGGTGGCCACGGAGGCCGCCAGCCGGCTCCGGCAGGGCGCGCAGGTCTCCAGGTGGGCCTCCAGTGCCCAGACCGTGTCCGCCGCGATCGTCGTGTCGCCACGTGCGTAGTCGTCGATCAACTGCCTGGACGCGTGTTCCGTACTCATGCGAGCGCCTCCCGCATCGCGATCCGGGCCCGACGGGCACGGGTCTTGACCGTGCCTTCGGGCAGTCTGAGCAGGACGGCGGTCTCCCGGACGGAGAGCCCGTCGAGCACCGTGGCCTGCAGTACCTCGCGGAGTTCCGGCGCCAGCCGTCTCAGGGCGTCGCCGACGTCGCCGCCGACGGTCCCGGCGAGCGCCTCCTCCTCCGCCGCGGGCACCACCGCCCGCTCGGCCGCGGCGACCGGCGGTTCGGCGTGGTGGGCGCGGCGCCGGAACGCGTCGACGAGGCGGCGTGCCGCGATCGTCCACAGCCACCCGACGGCCGTCCCGCCGACCGCGCTCCCGGCGAACGCGCCGGCCGCGCGCCACACCGCGAGATAGGTCTCCTGCATGACTTCGGCGACGATCTGCTCGTCCGCGCAGCGGCGGCGCAGCCGCACCGCCAGCCATGGCGACGTACGCCGGTACAGCTCGTCGAACGCCCCGCGGTCTCCCCTGGCCACCAGCCGGAGGAGGCGCTCCTCGTCCACCTCGTCCAGTGCTCTCCTGCGTGATCTCACACCAGCCAGACGCGAGATCCGGCGCCCGGGTTCTGGATCCGGCGTGACCTGCGCCACATTCCGCGCCCGGGCCGTCGGCTCCGGCTGATCGGTCGGTCAGCCGGAGGGCGGGACCGGCGCCCGCGCCGCCGGTAAGGTGGTGGATCGTGGCCAGTCGTAAAACGTCGATCATGGAAGCAGCGGCGCGGGTGATCGCGCGGCGCGGGGTGCGCGGACTGCGGGTGGAGGAGCTCGCGGCCGAGGCGGGTGTGTCCACCGCGCTGATCTACTACCACTTCAAGGACCGTACGGGGATCCTCCGGCAGACGCTGGAGTTCATCAACGACCGGGCGGAGCGGTACACGACCGAACGCGCCGAGGACGCCCCGCCGCTGACGCCCCGCGAGGAGCTGGAGCAGACGCTGCTGCTGGAGCTCCAGGACACCCCGGAGGTGCGGGAGAACAGCACCGCCTGGGGCGAGCTGCGGGCGAGCGCGGTGTTCGACGAGACGCTGCGCGAGGACCTGGCGCGGGCCACCCGGATCTGGGTGCAGGAGGTCGCGGAACTGCTCGGCGACGTGCGGCCGATGGCCTCGGCGGTCGCGCTGGCCGGCGCGGCGGAGCGGCTGACCGCGCTGCTGGAGGGGCTGAGCACGCGCTGGCTCAGCGGCAGCCTGCCGCTGGCGCACGCCCGCACCCTGCTGACCGAGGCGATCGAGGTCGAGGTGGCCCGGCTCGGGTCCTGAGCCGTACGGACCGCACAGGGCTTGTCACGCTGCGCGGGGAGCCCGTCAAGGATGCGTTATGGCGCGCCCATGGGTTTGACTGAACTTTCAGTCAGTGCGAGCCTGAAGCCGCAGGAAGGGTGCTGCCGCCGGCCCGTCCCCGTGGTGCGCCACCGCGTCGCGGCGCGAAGAGTGGGATCCGGCGGCCCTCGGCGCCCTTCCCGGCACCGTCGCACGATCTGGAGACCCTCATGACCCACTACCCCGACGACCGCTCCACCGGGCCGTACCCCTGGGTGCCGGCGGACGACGTCCCGCACGCGCGGACCTGGATGTCCTGGCCCTCCCGCAGGGGCGTGTGGGGACTGCGCCTGGGCGGCGTCCAGGAGGACATCGCCCTGATCGCCCGCACGATCGCCGAGTTCGAGCCGGTGGTGATGTGCGCCCCCGACGACTGGACCGCCGGCAAGGCCCGGTCCCGGTGCGGCTCCGGGGTGGAGGTGATCACCGCCATCCCCACCGACGACCTGTGGATGCGCGACACCGCGCCGGTGTTCCGCCGGGACGGGTACGGCGGCCTGGACGCGGTGATCCTCAACTTCAACGGCTGGGGCAACAAGCAGGTGCACCACGACGACGCCCGGGTCGCCGAGCGCCTCGCCGCCCGCCGCGGCCTGCGCCACACCTACGCGGACTTCGTCGGCGAGGGCGGCGCGATCGAGACCGACGGCGACGGCACGGTGATGGCCACCGAGAGCAGCCTGGTCAACAAGAACCGCAACCGCGGCATGAGCCGGGCCGAGATCGAGGAGTCCGTCCTGGAGGCCTACGGCGCGGACACCATGATCTGGCTGCCGGGCATCAGGGGCGAGGACATCACCGACGACCACGTGGACGTGACCTCCCGGTTCGTCCGCCCAGGCGTGGTGATGGTGCAGCTGCCGCCGGCGGACCGCAACGACTCCTGGGCGCGGGACGCCCGCGAGCAGTTCGCGATCCTCTCCGCCGCCACCGACGCCCGGGGCCGCCGCCTGCAGGTCGTCCCGGTGCACGGCCCGGACACCGTCCGCTCCCGCAGCTCCACGTTCGTCGACTCCTACCTCAACTTCGTCCTCGTCAACGGGGGCGTCATCACCGCCGAGTTCGGCGACGCGTACAAGGACGCCGCCGCCCGGGAGACGCTCGCCGCGGCCTTCCCCGGCCGCGAGGTGGTGCAGATCGACGTCGACCGCCTGATGGCCGGCGGCGGCGGCATCCACTGCTCGACCATGCACGAACCGCTGCCGTAGCCACCGGGCGGCCTGCGTCGCAGCCGCAGCCTCCGTACCGCACGTCCTGTCCACCGCACCGACCACCACAGCCGGAGTGCCCGTATGTCCCCTGCCCTGTCCCGCCGTACCCTGATGCGCCGCCTCGCCGGTGTCGGCGCCGGCGTCGGCGCCCTCACCCTCGGCCTCACCGCCTGCGACCCCAACGGCATCGAGGACGGCGCCACCCTGCCGCCCCCGCAGCCCGGCGGCACCCCCGGTGTGCGCCGCTTCGGCGCCGAGTGGGAGAAGCACCTGCGCACCGTGATGTCCTGGCCGGCCTCCGAGAACATCTGGGGCGAGCAGCTGCCGGACGTCCGCCGGGACGTCGCCGGCCTGGCCCAGGCCATCGCGGCGCGCGAACCGGTCGTGCTGATGGCCCGCCCCGAGCAGCAGGACGCCGCCCGGAAGGCCTGCGGCTCGGCCGTCGAGGTGGTGCCGATCGCCGTCGACGACCTGTGGGCCCGGGACACCCTGCCGGTGTTCGTCGAGGAGGGCGGCACGGTCAAGGGCGTCGACTTCAACTTCAACGGGTGGGGCGGCAAGCAGCAGCGCGGCAACGACGCCAAGGTCGCCCGGACGGTGCTGGCCAAGTACGGCGTGGAGCGGGTCGAGACCCGGCTGGTCGCCGAGGGCGGCTCCTTCGAGACCGACGGCCAGGGCACCCTGATGGTGACCGAGAGCTCCGTCGTCAACGACAACCGCAACCCGGGCATGACCCGGGACCAGGTCGAGGCCGAGCTGAAGCGGGTCCTCGGCGTGAGCACGGTGATCTGGCTGGCGGGCGTCAAGGGCAAGGACATCACCGACGCCCACGTCGACTGCCTGACCCGCTTCGCCGCCCCCGGCGTCGTCCTGCTCGACCAGGCCTTCCCCGGCACCCCGCCGGACGTCTGGTCCCGCTCGGCCGACCAGGCCCGCGCCGTCTTCAAGGACGCCACCGACGCGACGGGCCGCAAGCTCCAGGTGGTGGAGCTCCAGCAGCCGGACCCGGACAGGATCACCGGGCGCGGTGACGCCTTCGTCTCCTCGTACATGAACTTCTACATCGGCACGAAGGGCGTCTACCTGCCGAAGTTCGGCGATGCCAGGGCCGACGACCGGGCCCAGCAGATCATGAAGCAGTACTTCCCTGGCCGGGAGATCGTGCCGGTCACGATCGACGCGATCGCGGCCGGCGGCGGTGGCATCCACTGCGCCACCCACGACATCCCCGCCCTGGGCTGAGCGGGCGCCGGGCCGGCTCCCCGGGTCGGCCGGAGGGTCGGC